>NZ_JALBUS010000014.1:0-56322 GCF_033971885.1 Absicoccus intestinalis
TAATCCAATACAGCTTGTAGCTTTTGTTCAAATGTATATTTGGCTTTTCGTCCCATAATAAAATCCCCCAAAAGCAGGGCAGTACATTTTGTGTATTTGTACTGTCTACTTTTAGGGGATCATATCATTATTCACTTTCCGCTTTTCGATGTTGTAGAGCTTGTTTGAGGCTCGTTTGACGAATATGACGTTGTTTGGTTTTGACACTACTTTCAAACAAACTTTGTTGACCGATGATAAATAATTCTTTTTTAGCTCGGGAAATGGCTGTATACAACAAGCGTTGATTGAGCATGCGTGCACTGATTTTATCCACTACACAAATGACCATCGGATATTCACTGCCTTGTGATTTATGAATACTGATGCAATAGGCATGTTTAAGATAATATAAAATATCACTGTCAAAATCGACAACGTTTTCCCCAAAATCGACACTAACACAATATTCTTTTTTCTTTGTTTCGATCGCAAGGATCGTACCAATATCGCCATTATAGACATTATCATCAGGCAGATTCTTTAATAACATGACTTTGTCATTTTCACGAAACGTAGTCGCGCCAACGTGTAATTCCGCTTTATTTACAGCTGGTGGATTTTTCAGGTTTTGCATCGCAATGTTGATTTGATCGATTCCCGCACCACCATGATACATGGGTGCTAAGATTTCAAAGGCATCTAAGGCATAATTTTGAGTGATGCTTAAAAGAGTGGGTATGATATTTTCGGTAGGTTGTTCGATAAAGGTTACACCATCTTCATAGGTACAATTTTGTTCCGTACGAATTTGATTGGCAAGAGTAACGATACCACTGCCATTGGCTTGTCGAAAAATTTTCTCCAAATGGATGATCGGGAAAAGATGACTATCAATGATATCTTTGAATACTTTTCCGGGTCCGACACTTTCTAACTGGTTTTCATCGCCAATAAGAAGGATGCGACAATGTGGTTCTAGTGCTTTTAATAAAGCGGCAAAAATATGGGTATCAACCATACTGAATTCATCCACAATTAAAAAATCAGCATCAATGGGATCGTCTTCGTTCATTCCGAATGTGTTATCTTCCATATTCCATTTCAATAAAGAATGGATCGTTTTGGCGCTGTAACAAGATAAACGGGCTAGTCGTTTAGCCGCTCTGCCGGTTGGTGCACAAAGCTGGATATTGGCATCGGGATAAAAGTCTTGGCAGAGTTCCAGAATACCTTTCACTATCGTTGTCTTTCCAGTGCCTGGACCGCCGTTGATCAACATGACCGAATTTTGAAAAAACGTAAAGATGGCTTGTTTCTGCATGCTTTCATAGGTGATTGCGTTTTCAAATTCAATGGCTTTGATTTTATCATTGATCGTATCGACTTCAATTTCGTCAATTGGTATAGAATGAGATACCAGGATGGAACTGATCCATTGTTCCTCTTCATAGAGATGATATGGATAGATGCGATCATTGACAAGCCGAATGATTTCTTTTTGGGCCAAACGATTAACGGAGTCAATGATGTTTTGTTGGTCAATTTGTGATAAATATGCAACCAACCAAGGCAGAGTGATGTATGTATTTCCTGTTTTTAGAATGATCTGGCCGATGGTTTCGTGCATATATGCATCTTGACGACGCTGATCTTTGGCCGGAATTTCCATGCCATTTGCGAGCTTACAGGCACTTTTATATCCAAATCCATGAATTTCATAGTAAGGACGAAAACAATTTTTTTCGATCACATCCATGACGTCTTCATAGTGTTCTTGCAACAAAGTAATGCGCGTTTGATCCAATCCCCATTGCATCAATTGGGCATAGGTTTGTGAAAAGCCATCAAAATCCTGGATACCTTGGATGATGATTTGTTTGCGTTTATGGTTTAACTTAGGAATGGAATCCAAACAACTTGGATCTTCTTTGATTTGGTTTAAACAATCTTCGCCCAATGCATCGACGATATCTTCAGCGGTTTTTTTACCGATGGTAGGAAATGCATCGCTACTCAAGAAACGAACGATGGCTTCGCTTGTATTGGGGAGTTTCTTTTGCGCTGAGAAGATCTGAAATTGTTTGCCATAGCGAGGATGTGTTACATATTGTCCATTTAATTCATAAATTTGGTCTTCTAAAGGCCCATCGATCATTCCTGTGGCTATAAAGACGTGATAGGTCTTGGTTTCTGAAAATTGGGCAACAACATAGTGGTTGGTTGGATTTTCAAAGATCACGTATTGAAGTTTGGCTTCCAACACTTCAGTGGGCATGAGTCGACTCCTGATAGCGATGTATGATTGTTTGATTTAGATCGTTGCCATCTCGATATACTTCTTCAATGACGCCACCACCTAAACAGATAGTACCATCATAGAAGACCGCTTCTTGACCACAAGTGATGGCCGATATCTTCTGGGGATAATGGACCATGACGGTTGTATCATCTATTCGTTCTAAATGGATGTCTTGATCGGGCTGACGATAGCGGAATTTTGCCGTACAATCTGCAGGAATCGGATATGCGTCATCGACAAGCCAGTTGACGTTTTTGACCAGACATGAATCACTATATAACCAGCCTTTATGGGTCGTATGACAAACGAAAAGAATATTTTTTTCAACATCTTTACCAACGACAAACCATGGTCCTTTTACATGGTCAATATGCAATCCTTTGCGTTGGCCAATGGTATAATATAAAACACCAATGTGCTCGCCAACCGTTTCCAGTGTATCAATATCCACAATCTTTCCGTTTTGACTTGGTAGATAATTGGTTAGAAATTTACGGAAATCTCGTTCACCAATGAAACAAATGCCAGTACTATCTTTTTTGGTTGAGACACTATCCAATTCTAATTGTTTTGCGATTTTTCGTACTTCAGGTTTTTCAATGGTGCCCAAAGGAAATAATGTTTTTTGAAAGGCTTCTTTATTGACTTGACAGAGAAAATACGTTTGGTCTTTATTATGATCAGCAGCGCGACTCAAGTATTTGAATCCATGGTCTTCTGTAGTTGATGCATAGTGTCCTGTTGCGACTGCATCAAAGCCATGTTCCATCGCATATTGAAAGAAAGAGTCGAATTTGATGTATTTGTTGCAGAGAATATCTGGATTTGGAGTACGGCCTTTGGCATATTCGTTCAAAAAAGTTTGGAAGACATGATCCCAATATTCTTTGATATAATCGACCCGTTCTAGGGGAAGGTCGAGTTTGTTTGCAACGGCTTGTGCATCCAAATAATCTTGTTCTTGTGGACAAGTAGGGTCTTGAATGGTAGGATTGCCAGCAATGTCATTATTGGCAAAGCTATCCCAATTTCGCATAAAACAACAGGTGACATCGTGTCCTTGTTTCTTGAGTAGATAGGCAGCTACCGCTGAGTCGACGCCACCGCTTAATCCAAGTAGTACTTTCATTGTCCAAATCCTCCTTGTGTATTTAATTATACGCAAATTCATAAAATAAACAAAATTTTTGCTTGCAAGTATGAACAACATGTTGTATTATAAATGAGCGATGCCCGAGTGGTGAAATTGGTAGACGCAGTGGACTCAAAATCCACCGAGTGATGAGCTCGTGCCGGTTCGAGTCCGGCCTTGGGCACCATGTAATAAAGAAACGAGCAATGCTCGTTTTTTTTATGCCGTTTTCGATATACCTATGGTAAAATAAAAATCATTAAGAGGATCAAAATGGAGCAGAAGAAAAAGAATAGTAAGAAGGAAAGTGCTATTGATCGTTTGCGTGAATCACAAGAAAGGCTCGATCAATTGGATGTTCCTGATTTCACAACCAAATCAATATCGTTTGATCAAGGGGATCAATCGTTAAAATATATTCAAAAAGTTATCAATGAAAATAAAGATAAAGAAGCAACAGTGCCTGTTGAATCAACAAGGGTGATCAAAAAAATCAAATCTAAAAAGAAAGAGGAGACGGATAAAGATTTATCTTTGACGGATACACTGATTCGGATGGGCGCAACGGGACGGATCAAATTAAAACGGACATTGTACCAGGAAAATGAAAAAGAAGAATCGAAATTAACTGAGCATCAAAAAAAATCAAACTCGTTTAAATTTCGACTCATTGTCTTTTTATGCATTGTTTTAGTAATTGCTGGATTGTTGGTAGGCTATGCCTATAAGACCATAATTTATGATCCACAACATTTAGTCACACAATCGATGGAAAAGACATATCAAACGTTGCAAGGCTATGCGGATGAATGGAGCATGTCTTCCGATACAGAAAAGAGTGAATTGTTGAATTATCAAAAGAAATACGATCAATTGACGGATGAACAAAAGACCAATATCAATGCGTATTTTAAAGAGCAGACCGGAAAGAAATTAACCACTATTTTTACGAATCTAAAAAAGGCAAAAGCACAACAAGAAGCAGATCGGTTGAATCAGTTATCCACGTTTATTAACAATTGGGCTACATATACAGAAGACCAGAAAGCAACGATTGTTTCGTATGAAGATACATACGATAGTTTAACCAAGACCGATAAGCAACAAATTGACACACTTTGTCAGCAAGTATCCACAAAAACATTTTCGCAGTTGTGTAAATCGTATCGTAATTATTCAACATCGGATACCACTTCCTCACAACAAACGGATACTTCAGCGGATGCATCCAGCGATGTTACCGATTCATCTAGCTATACAGATACAACAATGCAAGATGATACATCTACGGATAGCAGTTATTATAGTGGAAGTTATGATACGGGTTACTAATTTTATCTTGAAATACTGTCCGGTTTCATGTATTATTATGAACAGATGCCGGAGTAGCACAGCGGTAGTGCAACGCATTCGTAACGCGTAGGTCGGAAGTTCAAATCTTCTCTTCGGCACCATATGCCATAAAAGCCCTTATTTAAAGGGTTTTTTTATTTTTTATATCTTATTTATATCTTATTTATATCTAGATCATCCGTTTTCTATAGCATCCAGTATCTCATCTTCCTGACGATCAAGCAGATGTCCATATCTGTCCATCGTGATGGTAATCGAGCTGTGTCCAAGCCGTTTGGATATCTTGTACATGTTGACGCCCTTGTCGATCAGATACGATGCATGAGAGTGCCGGAAGTCATGGATACGTATATAAGGAAGTCCGCTCTTTTCGATGGCTTCTTTTTTTACGCGGTCGATACTGGTCAAGGATAGCGGCTTGTATCCGCCGAAAAGGAACCAGTCTGCACTGAATCCGGGCATGCCCTTATATTTATCTATTTGTTCATTCAGTAGCTCTATTGTGGCTTTATCCAGTGCCACGGTACGCTTGGACGTTGGACTTTTGAGGACCGTGAATTCACTGTGCGAGCTTCGCTTTAATTGCCTCCAAATGTTTACGCGCTTTCCATCATAGTCATTAAATGTGAGACTCATAGCTTCATTCTTCCTAAGCCCGGTCCAGAACAGCAGATGGAAGAAGATCATAAATTCACGCTTGGCCTCCGGAATCGCATCACAGAACGTTTGAAACTGATCAGGTGTATAAATGGTCATCTCATGCATACGCTCTTTCTCCGTCATCTTAAATGATGGTATAGAACGCATTGGATTGCGTGCCAAGTCATAGAAATTGCATGCATGTTCGAACACACCTTTGAAATAGATATAGATCTTATTCTTGCGTGCCGTGGACAGCTTTTGGATATCATCAGATTCCAGTATCTGCTTGATCATGGCCGGCTTGATCCGGTCGACCTTCACATCGAGCAACGGTTCCAGATACGTATATAATATGTATTCCTTGTCCTCGATGGTTTCCGGCTTATTGTTTGATTTATGTAGTTCTATGTAGTCCTTTACAATGCTCCTTAGCTTGGTACCGCTCGAAGACTTGGCATCTTCAATGAACTGCGCCTCCGCTCTTGTAGCCTCTTTCTTCGTATCGAACCACTTCGAATTTTTTTGTTTCCTCTTTCCAGTATGGTCCGTATAGTAACATCTGTACGACCACTGCTTTTTGCCGTTATGCATCCTGGTCGAAATTGACATAGTACTCATCCTTTCTATTTTTATAAAATTTTGATAAAATGAGCACATAAAAAGAAAAATGGTTGACTAGTTATTTTCTTTTTATGCACAAGCGCTCTATGACGGTTTGTTTGTTGAAGTTTGTTCACCGCCAGTGAGTGCTTTTATTTTGCGATAAATGTATTTATTTGTATAACCGATGCTCATTGATTACATCAACATGTTTGTTTATTGCATCTAAGCCCTTTTCTGTAAGCTTGTTATTTTCATCCAGGTATTTGCTTGATTTCAAAACGATTAGTTCTTTCGTAAAATCAATGCCGTATCTGTATTCGAAATATCCGGGTATCTTTTTCTTTTTGGGATATTTATTTATCCAGTAAAGCATATATACATTTCCAGGTAATAGTCCGTCGTCAAACCGTTCCATTGTTTTTCTTGGAATTATTGAGTTTGGAAACAAATCGGCTTGTTGAAACCAATCATTTACATATAACTCTCTATCTTTGGAAATATATGGCTTGTTTGGATAGTCTTTATAATATCTATCAATCACCTTCTTTTTGAATTCGGGACTTGCTTCTAAACGTTGGGCTCGATCAATTTCATCATTGTATTTTCTTCTGTCGATGTAACCTGACGGTTTGGTCAATTTTTGAAATTTCGCTTTCCAATCTGAATAGCTTAATGACATATAGTAATCTATATAATCATTTGGAATATGATCATCAAACTCAGACATTTCTGTTTTATATTTATTTATTCGATTATTTATGCCTCTTTGTGTTTTCAGCTCAGACGCATCTACACAAGTCTTGTTCCATGAACGGTCAATGAATTCCTTTATCAATTCATTCCGAAAATCATCTTTTGAAACCACGTCGAAATATTCTTTATAAGTTCCATTCTCTGCTTCGATATAGCCTTTCCTTTCGTCGTCGACAAGGTTATTCAGTTTTTCGTAGAAAAGATCATATCTCGAAAAAAATACTGATGGATTATTTGTTGATAAAAGTAGTTCTTTTGAATCGTGCAATATTTGAAAATCTCTTTTATAGTTCATTTGATAAAAATCTTCACGAGAAAAGGTATTATCCAATTTTACCTTTTTTTGTTTCGATTTGTTTTTCTTAAAAAGATTGAACAGTCCCATTTTTTTCGCCTTTCTTAATTTAAAATCATATTACTAGAATTTGTGACATGGATAATGTCTTATTTGCTAATACTATTGTTCATGTACTCAGACATTTCCTTGGAAAAATCGTTAATGTCTGCATGATACAACTTTAGCAGCATGATCATGTCCTGGGCATATATATTGTTGGTTCCATTTTCAATATCAGACAGCCAGGTTTTAGAACGGCCTAATGCAGTTGCGGCTTGTTCCATCGTCATGTTGCTATATTCTTTTCTATATTTACGTAAAAGCGTTCCTTGATATTTGAGAATATCAATATCATTCTTTTCTCTCATTTTGTTTTCACCACCTTATATGCCCATGTTACCATAAAATACGTTAATAACGTTAGTATAAACATAAAAAAAACAAATAATAACGAAAAGTACGTTGACAACGTACATACAGTGGTATAAGATAGCAACTGTAAGAGTTAGTTAATAACGTACTCTCGGAAAGGAGGCGGTTTATAGTGGTGAAATTAACACCGAAAGCAATCCGTATAAATATGGGCATCACTCAAAAAGAAATGGCCGAAAAAATCACGGCGCTTGGGGTTCCTATGTCTGAAAGAAAACTACAGGAACGTGAACAAGGAAACGCTAAGTGGACCGGCACTGAGATTATTGCGCTGATGACAATAGCGGGTATAGATGATATCAATGTGATAAATATTGATTGATCTATATTTTTTTAGCTGTTAAGTACGTTAGTAACGTAAAAGGAGAAATTATGGATTATGAATTCATGAGGCGCATTACTGATGCGCAGATTCAAAAAGAAATCGATGCCCGTATGGCTAAGGATGCCATCCGGGAAAAGAAGCACCAAGAAAAATGCGACAGACGTGATGCATTCATACTGATCACGGCATTCATAGTATGTGTGCTTGTGGTTGGCCTTTTAGGCGGATAGAAAGGAGGTGATCGGAATGGTAGAGCATGAACAAGCGATACGTAATGCGATTCTAAATGCGATCACAATGGGCGAGGATAAACAAGCGATATGTGATGCTCTTTTAGTAGCGCTAAAAAAGACACGACACCTACACGATCTTGTCGAACTTAAGTATACCAAGCTGGATGATGATGAAATCGTAGTAGCCTAATTCGAAAACGGCCATAAGAAAAAGATCAATGTCACTCTCGATAGCGGCATAGCCATGATCGCAGATATAGCAACCAAGATTCTATAGAAAGGAGGAATTATGTGTACGGCAAAGGAAAGGCTGGAACTTCTTGAGTGTCCGTACCTTACTGGCGCGGAATTCGCAAAAGTGCTAAATCGTTCGCCTTCGGTCGTCAACCGAGAAATCAGAAAGGTAAAGGGCCGCATCTATTTCGTAGATGGGTGGGGCTATCTGACTGACGACCTGATCAAGGTGTTCCATCTGAAGCCGTTCGTGGCACGGCTCAAGAAGGAACTAAGCGAAAAAAAAGCAGCTGATGCATAGATCAGCCACATATAAAAATAACACATAAACAGTATAACACAAATCCGTGGGCATGACGGACTGGGTAGGCAAATTTCTACAGTTTTTGGTTGCATGATTGAAATCTTTGTGCGAGACCTCCTTTCCATATTTTTTACATTTACTCGCACTGGCATCGTTGGTTGATTCATATCGCCTGCCTGGCCCGTCATGCTCATGGATAAAAAACTAAGGAGGCAAAAATTGAAACCATTCATAAAACACAAACTTCCATCCAGTCATGAGGAATGGCTGGAAAATCGAATGAAAGGGATAGGAGGCAGTGATGCCGGCGCTATCCTGGGATTCAATCCGTACAAATCGCCATATTATCTATGGTGCGAAAAAACGGGACGGATCACACCAAAACCGGACAATGAGGCCATGCGCCAAGGACGGGATCTAGAAGATTACGTTGCTCGCAGATGGATGGAAGCAACTGGTAAAAAAGTCCATAAAAGCGGATTTTCTTACCAGTCCAAAGAGCATCCATACATGCTTGCCAATGTCGATCGTTTGGTCGTTGGTGAGAATGCCGGTCTTGAGTGCAAGACGGCCAATGCATTGACCCGAACACGATATGACAAAGGTGATATACCGGCGTCATATTACGCGCAGTGCATGCACTATATGGCCGTCACAGGAATGGACAAGTGGTATATTGCCGTGCTTGTCCTTGGAAAGGAATTCTATTTTTTCGAGGTTGAACGCAATGAAGAAGAAATAGAAGCCTTGATCCAACAGGAACATAAGTTTTGGAACTATGTAAATACGGATCAGGAGCCACCAGTAGACGGGACCGATTCGACCAGTGAAGCACTCAACCAGGTATTTCATCCATCTGATGATGCCGGAAGTGTGATCATAAGTGATGATCTTACATCAATGCTCCTCGAGCTAAAGTCCAAGCAGAAAGAGCTTCAGACGATACAAAAGGAGTATGAAAATCAAATAAAAGACGTGATGGGAGATGCCGTATATGCGTATTCCAATCATGCCAACATCACCTGGAAGGAATCGGTATCGAAAAGATTCGACACGACCCGATTCAAAAAAGAAAATCCAGATATTTATGAAAAATATGTAAAGGAATCAAAGACAAGACGATTCCTTATCAAAGAAATAGAGGAGGAAGAAGAATGACAACCACAAATCAACAGGGAATGATTGCAAAAAAGGCCAACAACAGTGTGGCCAAGAAAACCAATCGAACGATGAAGGACTACATCACGATGTATCAGGGCGAGATTGCCAAGGCCCTGCCATCCGTGATGACCCCGGAACGATTC
Source organism: Absicoccus intestinalis (assembly GCF_033971885.1). Taxonomy (NCBI): domain Bacteria; kingdom Bacillati; phylum Bacillota; class Erysipelotrichia; order Erysipelotrichales; family Erysipelotrichaceae; genus Absicoccus; species Absicoccus intestinalis. Next base: position 9,934 of record NZ_JALBUS010000014.1, read on the forward strand.
GTAAGGATTGCTACAACTGCCGTGACGAACACACCGAAACTGGCAAGCTGTACACCGCAGTCGTTCATTGGTGCACTGCTTAATGCTGCACAGTTAGGCCTTGAACCTAACACACCATTGGGACAGGCTTATCTGATCCCTTACAAGAATCAGTGCCAGTTCCAGATTGGGTATCTAGGCATGGTCGAGCTTGCACAGAGAGCCGGTACCAATGTCGATGCCCATGTCGTCTATGCCAATGACGAATTCGATTATTCACTTGGTCTGCATCCGGATATCAAGCATGTTCCAGCCATGAAGGACCGCGGAGAAGCCATCGCATACTATGCCGTATGGCGCAATGGCGAAAACTTCGGCTTCGAGGTCATGAGCCGTGAAGATGTTGAAAAGCACATGAAGAAATACTCAAAGACGTATACCAACGGTCCTTGGCAGACCGAATTTGATGAGATGGCAAAGAAAACAGTGCTTAAACGGGCACTGAAATATGCACCGAAGAAGACAGATCTTGCTAGAGCCGTCATGCAGGACGAATCAATCAAACAGTTCGACCCAAAATCAGATAACAACATGTCAGACGTCAAAAATGACTTCTTTGACGTCGAATATGAAGAATCGTATGTTGATGAACATACGGATCCGGATACCGGAGAAGTTAAATAATGGCGGTCCTTTTCAGCGTGCCTGGTGAGCCCGGGCACAAAGGAAGGCCACGCTTCACGCGGTATGGGCATACCTATACCGATAAGAAAACGGTCGAGTTTGAGAACCTGGTACGTGTTGCCTTCACACAGCATGTGCCAGGCCATCAGCCGTATGAAGGACAGTGCCGTGTTGAGATAGATGCGTACTTCCCGATACCGATAAGTACACCAAAGAAGCGCAAGTTGCTCATGATGGATGGGCTAATAAGGCCGACCAAGAGGCCGGATTGTGACAACGTCGCAAAAGCGGTATTGGATGCACTCAACAGTGTGGCATACAACGATGATAAGCAGGTCATCGAGATGGTCGTTCGCAAATGGTACTCAGATGTGCCGCGAACGATTGTTATGATAGAAGAAATTTAACATATTAAAGAATTTATTTATTTTATATTTTTTTAGTGAGGTAACAAATGGCAAGACGAGGATATATCAAGATGTATCGTCAGATCATGGATGATGATGTATGGTGCGATTCCGACAAATTCAAATTATGGTCCTATTGCCTGATGAAGGCATGCCACAAGCCTCAGAACGTCCTTGTCGGAAATCGAATCGTGCGGTTGGACAAGGGACAATTCATTACTGGTAGGAACGATATAGAAGAAGAGTACAATCGCAACTGCAAAAAAAAAGACTATATCACAGGCGTAACTTTATTTAGATGGCTCAAGCTTTTTGAAAAGATGGATATGATCTCTATCGATTCGACGAATAAATACAGTGTCATCACTGTATCGAATTGGGACAAATATCAAAACAAATAGCGTGTTCATCAAAAAACGGCCTTTTTTGTCAAAGAATTATGTGATTTTTCAAAAAAGCTATCATTTTTGTTCATCGAAACAAAGTTATTGAAATGCCTTGTTTAAGGCATATTCTCACAATTAAATAAGCAAAAAATGCATGTGTGTGTTCATCAACTTGTTCATCAAGTGTTCATCAAGTGTTCATCAAGTGTTCACATACAAGAATGTATAAGAATGAATAAGAATGTATAAAAAGCCGTGCCGGCCGTTCTTAGCAGTGTAGTGGCAATATTTAGTAAGGAGCCATCATGACGAAAAATGAAGTGATCGAATTTATAAACAGAAAAAAATCGAAATACACGACCTATCTGAATGGACTCTCAAAAGAACAAAAATTTGCGCTTATCGACGAATGGCATAGAGCTTTCAGCGATGTGCCATCACAAAGCGTAGAGGATGCATTTGCACAACATGAGAAAGTATCAAGGTTCTTTCCTTACGTGAGTGAACTGGAGAAATACATGAACGTCTTCGACGGCTCGGCAAATGATAATTCTTTTCCCAACCGTTGGTATTCCCACTTTCCACAGAAAGGGGAAATCACATACAACGACAAAGATGTCGAATGGGCAACGTGGGACGACTGGAACCATATACCGGAAGAGCTTGCAAGGCGGATGAAATTTGAACCAGATCCATCCGACCCAGAGAGATTGGAATTGCTAAAAGAAATACAAGAATTGCAACTGGAAACATTTGGCGAATCTAGTGTGGATGAAGCAGAGGAGGCACAGAATATGCATAATTGCCACCAAATCGTTTCTTAGATTGAGATTTAAAGAAAATATGAGTATTTAGTAGCGTTAATGAGAATGGTGCTTAAAAGTGCATTTACGGAGGTTAAAAAATGTACGGAATAATCACAGATGCGGAGCTTGAACGTATCGAACAACAGCGTGAATCGATGGATTCACTGGACTGGCGTTCGCCAAACTACGAAGAACGATGGGGCGACAGATACGAGGAGGATGACACATATGAAAATGAGTGAGGAGGAACGATCATGACAAGGCTTAGTGCATTCAAACCGTATGCAGAATATCGCAAAGGATATCACAAAGCTATCTACGACGTTACCGAGTGGTTGGCCAATCATCACGATTATATGAAATTTAACGGATGCTATTCGGCCAAGCGCTTTCCTCACGTAATGCGTGCCATATCCCTGCAATGGGAACAACTGATGAAGTATGGCGACGAAGCAGATATCTTGCTTCCAGATGAAGCATTCCCAAAAAGCAAGTTGGAAGCGATGAAAGAGAAACATCCAAGCAAAATTGAAAAACAAGTGAAAGAATTGGAGGACTTTTGGAAATGATCAAAACAGATGATTTAAATGAATATGTACTACTTTCCGTGCTCAAAAACTTTTGTGAAGCAACAATCAATGATAGCGATTGTTCGGAATGCAAGATGAATGCGGTTTGTGATTACGGCCTTGGATCAAAGCCAATGAAAAAATTGGATATCAAATATGAACCCGATGATAAAAATAACATTAATGATATTACAGTTACATATCTTCGATCAAATAAAAATGCGGAGGAAAAACAATGACTGAATTGGAAAAAACAAAAATTGAATTAAAATTTTCGATAAATTTATTTTCAAGGTTTTGCGAACTTGTGGAAAAAGATCTAGGTCGAGAAAAAGTAACATATTTGCTGTTTTTGGCTCAAGCAAAAGCAATTAAGAGAGACATGGAATCGAACGAGGATGAATTATCATGATCAATCGAATCGTATTGACCGGTCGTCTAACCAAAGACCCGGAGCCACGGACAACAAAGACAGGGAAGACGTATGTATCCTTTGCACTTGCCGTTGACCGGAGCCGAAAGGTCGAAGGGCAACCTGAAGCCGATTTTATCAATTGTGTCACATGGAACCGCCAGGCCGAAGCCATGGCGCAATATTTACATCGTGGCTCATTGATCGGTGTGGATGGGCATCTGCAAACACGAAGCTATGAGAATCAGCAAGGACAGCGTGTATACATCACGGAGGTGCTTGTCGAAAGCTTTACTTTCCTGGAACCGCGTGCCAATGCCAAACCGCATCAGACACCACCTAAGCCATCGCCGAGCACATCGGATGGATACTACAGGACAGACACAAGCGATGTTGACACGATCGGCATCGAAGGCGACGACCTGCCGTTTTAGGGGAGGGGCCTATGGACACATATAAAGCAAAATCAATCGTTACGGGAAAAGAGGTACGGGGAGAGCTTGCCTATGACGGACTGAGCTGTTTCATCATAGAGAAATATCCTTACGGAACATCTACTGTTAGAGTGGATCCAAATACGATCGAGAAGGTGGGATCGGATGCAGATACAGAAGTTTGACAACATCGACTGTGCATGGTGCGGAAAGCGCAAAATAATATCAATCTTGAAGCGTGATTGGGCGTATAAGACGTCCAATTTAAAGCACGGTTACATCTATTTCTGCTCATATGGCTGTTACCGACAGTGGATGAAAAAGTACAGACAGCCGAATAAAGAGGAGGATTAATATGCCAAACAAAGGAGCCGTATTTACGGTCGATAGCAAGACAACAGCGGATACGATCAATGATTTTCTTGAAAAATATCCTGGCCTTAGATCATATCACATCTTTCTATATGCACATGTATCCGATTGCACATTTGCCAAGATCAGAAAAGGAAAACCAGTAAAGAAAGACACATTGGATAAGGTCGTTAAAACCATCAATGATCTTGATTCGCTTGGGTCCATCGAGGAAATCCGTCAAGAACTGGCTGTTAAAGGCTGTCTCGGTTCTGTAGACAGCAGAAGTTTGGCGGCATTCAAAGCACAGGATGAGAACCGCAAGCTCCAAATGGAACTTGGCGGACTGTGCATCCAGTACGGTCTATCAAAGCGTGACCTGATGAATCTTGACCAGATAAAAAAGTACGAAAAAGAAAGCATACTTGATTATGTAATCAATCATCATATGACATTAAAGTCATGCGAGAAGATATACACTGCATCGACCGCATTTGATGCAGTATCTGCTCTTAGAAGTATGAAAGGAGAATAGTATGACCAGGCAACAGGAATTTGAAAAAGTAAATGAGCTCATGGAAGAAAACTTCTGGCGTGCCGATTGTGGACTGTTCGACGAGCCGAATATCGTTAATGATGAAATGTTCACACTGTTCAAAGGCGAATACTTTGAATTGCTGATATGCTGTGATTATGGATACTTTGAAGTTTTCGGTACGACCGAAGAAGAGTTTGCGGAGCTTGAAAAACGCTATAAAAGATGGCAAGATTCGCGGCTGGTTTCTTTGGTGGAGGGCTTCGCGTGAACGCGAAAGTCTCTCAGGTGCTCAATGATATGAAATCATTGGACTATTGCTGCCAACGGATCATTGAGCTAAACGAGGAACTGGAGGTCATCAGCAATCAGAAATTGGGACTGTCGCATAATGGTCCAAGATTGACACGCGAACAGCTGAACTCGCCACTGCCAATGCCGTCGTATCAACACCAGTATCAGAGTCCGATTGCTTTGATGGAGGTTGCCTCACAAGTTGAATTGGAGATCAACTACTATCGCAGACGCATCAACGAATGCCGATTGATTGAACTGCTTGATATACGTGACCAGAACATCCTGTTTGATCTGTACATATTCCGCATGAATCAGTGGGATGTGGCAGAGAAGTATGGATATACACGGCAGGGAATGTGGAAGCACATCAAAAAAGAAATCAGAAAGTTATGTTGAGGTGAATAAGAATGGAAATCAAAGATCCTAAATTCAAAGAGGGGCAAAAAGTAAGAGATATCGAAGATGGTGATATCTATACTGTAGTAGAGATTAACAGGTATAGTTTTTCGGGAAATGAATACTGGTATGACCTTGAAGCTGATAGAAAGAAATATATATATACAAGACCAGAATCAAAGTTAGAAACATATATTGATAAACCTAAAAGCGTGTGGAACTTGCAAAATGGTGACAAATGTTTTTTTATCGCTTCTGATGGACGAGTTTTATCTGAAACATGGGGTAACTATACTTCCCACCTTCCTGTCCAAATCGAAAATAGAAAATTAGGTAATTGTTTCCTTACTAAGGAAGAAGCAGAATTTGAGGTTGAGCGTAGAAAAGTTGAAACAGAAATGATTCGATTAGGCGGTCATAGGAGTTTAAAGCTAAGAACAAAGAATTATTTCATCACGCATGAACATGTAAGTGGAAATATCTTACGTAATTCAACGAAGTTGATTGATTATCAAGGATCAATTTACTTTGATTCTGAGGAAGAATTAAAAGAAGCAGTTGAAACTATCGGCGAAGATAGAGCCGAAAGGTATATCTTTGGGGTGGAATCGTAAAGAGTTTACATTGTAAACCGGTTTTACGTAGTAATATGATAGTGTACAGAGTTACCGGAAAGGTAGCCAGTAGATAAGCACACGAGGCGGATGCATCAGGCATGCCGCCTTTTATCGTGCTTGAAAAGGTTGGAACTACATGGCAGGAAAAGAATTGACTTACAAAAAATATAATCTGGACATATATGACCCATTTGATGTTACCGGTCCTTATGAAATGCCGATCATACATCGATGTGATGTTGTTCCCGAAAGCCTTATTGGATTCAACGAGGTGCTTTCATGCAGATGCTACAATTAATAAATCTGGAAATCGCGAGCTAATAAACAGAGCTAAGAAATTAGGACTATGGTCTTTGTAAATTAGAGAGGGGTGATGGCATGAAGCTGACGGCAAAGCAAAAGCGATTCGTCCAGGAATATCTGATTGATCTAAACGCTACACAGGCTGCAATTCGTGCCGGATACTCTAAAAAAAGTGCGCATTCCATTGGCCCCGAAAACCTGGAAAAACCTGAAATCAAACAGGCCATTGAAGAAAAACTCAAACAGATTGACGAGGAGAAGACAGCCGATGCGAAAGAGATCCGCGAGTTCTGGACAAGAGTTATGCGAGGCGAAGAAAAAGATACCGTATTGCGATATGACAATGAAGGGCATCAGGTCGAAACAGAAATCAATGTATCCATGAAGGATCGGATCAGAGCATCTGAGTTGATGGGCAAGTCGTTTGCCATGTTCACGGATAAGATTGATTCCAATGTGGATATGGATTTGAATATTGAGGTTGAATATGAAGATAAAGATTCAAGCGAATAAGATATTCAAAGAGCCTGATCAGTCCAAATGTCGGTATGTCGTCATGAAAGGAAGCGCCGGATCAGGCAAGAGCGTAGACACGGCACAACATTATATCCTTCGATTGATGAAAGACAAAGGCAGAAACCTTTTGTGTGTGCGAAAAGTTGACGTGACAAATAGAGATAGCACTTTTGCGGAATTGCAAGGTGCTATTTTTCGTATGTTCGGCGATAAATGGGAAAGGTACTGGCGTATCAATCAAAGCAATATGATCATGGAATGTCGCAGCAATAACAATCAGATTATATTCCGTGGTATGAAGGACGATAATCAGCGTGAACGTCTAAAGTCAATCACATTCAAGCGAGGCAAGCTTACAGATGTGTGGATAGAAGAAGCAACCGAGCTGATGCAATCCGACTTTGAGATCATCGATGACCGTCTGCGTGGTGTGCTTCCGCCTGGACAGTTCTATCAGATACGCATGACGTTCAACCCGGTGAGCGCATCGCACTGGATCAAGGCACAGTTCTTTGACCGCAAGGATCCGGATGTGTTCACGCACAGCTCGACGTATCGAGAGAATCGATTCATCGACGAAGGCTACTACCGACGCATGGAGCGCCGTAAAGAAGTGGACCCAGAAGGATATAGAATTTATGGCCTCGGGGAATGGGGCGAAACAGGCGGATTGATCCTACACAATTATGTGGTTGAGGATTTCAACATTTCTCCGGAACGGTTCGATTATATGGTCAATGCACAGGACTTTGGCTTCAACCATGCGGACTGCCTTCTTGAGGTCGGTTTCAAAGACGATGAAATATACATATGTCGAGAGATGTATGAATACGAAAAGGATACCGACGAATTGATCGATATCGCCAATGACCGGGGATTCCGGAAGCATCTGCGTATGTGGTGCGATAGTGCTAAGATTCCGGTTTGGCACTTAACCCTGTTAATGCTGGAAACTCCTTAGAGCCTGAACTACCAAAGAGTGACAATGTTCAGGATTGGACAATCAGCAAGGATTTAGCTATTATGTTTACGTACAATCACACATACGTTATAATATGGTAGAAAGGAGTTAATACCATGTTAAAAAAAATATGTGAGATTGAAGGATATGAGAATGTAAGAGATTGTTATTTTATTTGTGATAATGGAAAAGTAATAAGTAATGCAACAAATCCAATTTATAAAATTAAAGAAAACACTGAATTGAAGCTATTAGAAAAGACCGGAGGATATTTGAATGTTTGTCTTATGTGCAATGATAATTCAAAAAAATGGTGTAGAGTTCATAGATTGGTAGCGGAAGCGTTTATTGATAATCCATTAAATAAATCACAAGTAAATCACAAAGACAAAAACAAACATAACAATCATGTATCAAATCTTGAATGGGTTACAGCTAAAGAAAATAGCAGATACACAAATTCAAAAGGATTGTATTGTTATGATTTAGAAGGAAATTTTATTAAGTATTATGAAAATGCAATAGATGTTACTTCTGACGGTTTTTCGAACCATGCATTTAATGTTGCAAGAGGAATTGAAAAGTCACACAAAAAGCATTACTTCTCATATGAAAAATTAAGTAGTAGCGAAGTTCTTCAACGACTATCGAAATCATACCCAAGATCGGGTAGAAGAAAGTAGAGTAGGTGCAAGCGCACCGAAAAGCAGGGGCATTGAAAAATGCAAGATATAGTCTGAACTATATAGAAATATATAGCTGACCGCCTATAAATTGGCGGTCGGTTTGCGTTTAGCGAGCGCAAACGAACATTTAGGAACCGGACCGCATCAAGATGTGGAAAAAGGCCGGATATAAAGCAAGAGGCGTGAACAAGGAAAGGAATTCCGTGCACGCTCAGATTGACTATTTGAAACAGCACAAGATACATATCCATCCGGACTGTATCAATGTGTATAAAGAAATACAGCAATGGAAGTGGCAGAAAGATGCAAAGACAAACACGTATCTTGACGAGCCAGTTCCTTTTTTTGATGATGCGATGGCGGCATTACGGTACTCGATCGAGAACATGCGCAAGCCGAGCATCGGATACAACAGAGTAGGAGGCGGATTATAATGCCACAGCAAAATGTTAGATCGATCATCATACCTGATGAACTTATCTGTATATCAGACGATGAAGATATGACGATCACCAAGCTTGGCGAGCTGATTGCCAAGCATAAGAACCTGATCACGAACCGATACAAGGTTCTGAAAGATGCGTACATGAACATGTATCCTAACCTTACATGGCAGGACAAGGAAGATTGGAAACCTGATAACCGTGTGACTGTCAACTTCGCAAAATATTTGGTTGATACCTTCAATGGATATTTCATCGGAATTCCCATCAAGGTCAAGTCCGACGATAAGAAAGTTACTGATTATCTCGATATGCTCGACAGTTACAACGATATTGAAGACAATAATGCCGAATTGAGCCGTTTCTGCTCGATTTACGGCAAGGGATATGAGCTGTATACCAATGGCGAAAGCGGTGATGTATCCATCTTTCATCTAGATCCAACACAAGGATTCATGGTGTATGACAATACGTATGAACAGCATCCTAGATACTTCGTAACGTACTACTATGATTCGAAGAAGATCATGCATGGCTCAGTGCTTACACAAACCGATGTATGGCCGTTCACAGATGATGGAGGTCTGCATTATCTCGAAGATGAGTTCAGACCGCATAATTTCAGTGATGTTCCAGCCACAGAGTTCCTGGAGAACGAATCGCGTATGGCCGTATTTGAATCGGTATACTCGCTAATCATCGGGTACAACAAGGCATTATCTGAAAAGCTCAATGATGTGGATGCTTTTGCTGATGCTTATCTCAAGATACTTGGCCCTGAGCTAACTAATGAAATGCTTCGTGATATGCGTGACCATCGAGTTATTTCCTTCAAGGGCGATATGTCGGAAAGTCCGGTCGAAGTCGGGTTCCTGGAAAAGCCGAATGCCGACGGCACCCAGGAAAATGCGTTAAATCGAATGGAGCGATTGATTTACCAGGTGTCCATGATTGCGAACATCAATGACGAGAACTTTGGAAACAGTTCAGGTATCGCCATGGCTTACAAACTTCAGTCCATGTCTAATCTAGCAAAGGCGAAGGAGCGCAAGTTCACGCCGGGGCTAAACCGAAGATATCGCATCATCTTCTCCAATCCGGTCAACTCAATGACCGAATCTGACTGGATCAGATTGAGTTACCACTTTACGCGCAATATTCCACAGAATCTTTTTGAAGAAACGCAGATTGCGCAGAACTTGTCAGGCATCGTATCTCAGCCAACGCAGTTGTCAGTCTTGTCGATCGTTGACGATCCGCAAAAAGAAATCGAGCGAATCGACGAAGAACAGCAAGAAAAAAATGATGCAATCGTCAACCAATTTTTTGGGAACAATCCGGTATATCCAAACCAAGGCCAAGAGGTAGGCAAGGATGAGCAAGAGCAGTGATTACTGGCGAAAGCGAGAAGAAGAATGGCTTGCACAGAATCGAAAGAGCGAAAAAGCTCAGGCCGATGAAGTTCAGGCCATTTACGATTACATGCTCGATGAAATTGAAAAAGAGATCAATTCCTTCTTTGAAAGGTACGCATACAAAGAGGGCATATCCATGGCAGAAGCCAAGAAGAGAGCGGATACCATTGATATCGAAGCTTATATGCGCAAGGCCGCAAAATATGTGAAGGAGAAAGACTTCTCCGACCAGGCCAATAAAGAAATGCGACTATACAACATGACCATGAAAGTTAATCGGTTGGAACTTCTGAAATCGAGCATTGGTCTTGATCTAGTAGCCGGACATGACGAATTGAAAACATATATGGGCGAAAAGCTAACAGATCATGTGGTCGAAACGCTCAGACACAATGCTGCAATACTTGGTCCAACCATCATGAATGATGCAGACAGAAAAGCCAAGGCCATAGTCAATTCAAGCTTTCACAATGCCACCTTTTCAGACCGGATATGGCAGCACCAGGACAAGCTTCGGAACGAGATGACCAACATATTGACCACGGCATTGATTGGCGGACGCAATCCAAGGGAATTCGTGCCAAAACTTCGCAAACGATTCGATGTATCGGCACGTGATGCCGAAAGGCTGTTGCGGACGGAACAGGCAAGAGTACAGATAGAGGCTCAAAAAGAGTCATACAAAGACGAAAATATTGAAGAATATGAATACATTGCTTGTGGTCTTGCCGACTGTTGTGATATATGCAGAGCCTTGGACGGCAAGCATTTCAAGGTATCCAAGATGGTGGTGGGAGAAAACGCACCACCAATGCATCCAAATTGCCATTGTTCCACAGGCCCATATCTAGACCGCAAGGAATATGATGAATGGTTGGATTCATACAAGGATCATGGCTTGGATTTTGAGGAGTGGAAGAAAAAGAAAAGTCTTGATACATTTATTCCTGCCAAATCTGTGAAAGAGGCAGAGAAAAGCGCAGAGAAGTATTTTGAAAGCGAGTTTATGGATCGCATATTTAAGGGAAAAGCATCTTACACGGGCATTTCTCTGGAGCATGCAAACCAGATAAACCGGACATTGGAAGAGTTGACTGAGAAATATCCGGGTGCAAAAAAAATAGCAGGAATAAAATCTATCGACCCATCTAGCCCAAAAGGAAAGAAGATCTTTACAAGCGAAGATGCAGTCATGGCATATGACCCCATCCAGCATGGCGTGTATATCAACCGGAAGGTGCTCAAAGATTCAGCGAGCCTTGCAAAATATAATGCCGATTCAAGTGAAGCGTGGAACATTGTCATGAATAACCTCGACAAATTGTCGGGTACCCAACGGCAAGTGGCACAAAGGTATAAAGATGCTGGTCGGGCACTTGTGGGAGACGGGTCTGTAAAAGACTATTTGACACATGAGTATGGGCATCATGTCGCATGGGAATGTCTGGATGCAAAGACGAACAACGCACTTGGCGCCCGGATGAACAAATATGCTCCGAAGTTGTCCGGCTACGCAACAGCTTCAAAAAACGAATACCTTGCAGAATCCTTCGTGGCATACAATAAAGGCGAATTAGGGAAAATAGATCCGGAATATTCGAAGGCAATCAAGAAACTAAAAGGTGGAAATATATCGAATACTTCTCGCAATATGAAGCCGGAAATGGTAAACTATTCAACAAAGAATATACCGACTGTTCGATTGCCTAAAGATGAGTATGCACAGGTAATGAGCGAATTGAATACTAATCTTACAAAAGAGCAATTAAAACAACCAATCATTTACAAACCAATAGGCGATTACGTTTATACGGTAGAAGTGCATGGGTTTGATGATTACCGTATAATTGGAAAGGTACCAATTGATGAACAATATGAGTGATATACCTGAATTTAAAAAAGAGTTGAAGCAAAAACTACACAAAATAAATACAAGTAGAGATTTTGTTGTGACTGTCGGAACATTGGCGGGCGGTACAAAAGAAGATGCAGATCGCGTAATGAACTTCATGAACGACAATCCAGATGCTACCACCCTTGAAATAATTAATTATGCAGGAAAAATATGGCTTGAGCATGAGATTGAAAAACAATCAAATTGACCAGTTGAATAGGCACGGCAGTGCAGGCACCGTCTAAAAAAGATGTTTATGACGCTGGATATCTTTCATTGGATGTAAATTATTAAATGGATAAAGCCGCCTCATGGTGGCTTTTTTAGCGCAAGAAAGGGATTGAACATGATACATATCACGATTAAATATGATGAATGGTTCGATATCCAAATCGAAGGGCATGCAGGATATGCACCAAAAGGAAAGGATATCGTATGTGCGGCAGTGTCTGCATTGTATCAGACATTGGTGCAGACCATTCAAACTAGACATTATGGAGAATTGAAACATATCCGAAGCAATGATGGATTCGAACATGTCCTTATCGATGCTGTTACAGAAGAAGGGGTTGGCGCAATCATGGCATTTATCACAGGATGCGAAGAAATAGCTTCCATATATCAGGACCATGTGAGGGTTGATAATGAATTGACCTAGGAGGCACGCTATGTGCAGACACATCTATACAGAATCGATTGAGAAATCTTATTATGATCATAATTTACAATGCAGGGCGGAAAGAATAGTACGTACCTGCATTTTTTGTGGAAAAACGGAAAAGGAGACGGTATATATGAAAGACCCGCCGAAGCGAAAGCTACCAAAGTTCATAAAGCACGATCTAAGCGATTAGGTTGTGCTTTTTTATGTCCGAGCATTGACGACATTAAAAGCCATGGGTCCAGGCATGGAGCGACGTAAAAAGCTATGGAAGACAAGCATTGAGTCTCAAAACTATGGAGGAAATACATATGAAAACAAATCTATTTGACTTGCAGATTTTCGCAGAAGAAGGAAATCAAGGCCAAGACCCTGAAAATAACGACCCAGGGAAAAACGGCAAAAACGATCCAAATGGTGAAGATAACGATAAAGGGAACGACAAACCTCAACCAAAGTACACGGACGAGGACCTTGACCGAATCATCCAGGAGAAAAAAGCAAAGTGGGACAAACAGGCAAAAGAGAGCGAAGAAGAAGCCAAGAAACTTGCAAAGATGAACGCTCAGCAAAAAGCCGAGCATGAGCGTGACAAATTGCAAAAGCAGCTTGATGAACTGCGTGCCGAAAAAGCACGTGCAGACATGGCCAAAGAAGCACGCAAGATGTGTGCAGAAGCCAATGTGAATGTGAGCGATGATATTCTTGCAAGCATCATCACATCGGATGCCGATACCACAAAAGAAGCCGTCGAATCCTTTATTGAACTTTTCAAAAGCGAAGTCGAAAAAGCAGTCAAAGACGCTTTGAAAGGCAACTCTTTCAAGCGTGGAACAGGATCAAACGGTGGCTTAACCAAGGAAGACATCATGAAGATCAGTGATCCAATCGAACGTCAGCGTCTGATCCGGGAAAACATGAATCTATTCAAATAGGAGGAACACATGAAACAATTAATTGATTTGCAATTATTCGCAGCGGAAGACAATTTAACAATCACAACGGATTTAGAGCCAGCTATTTCAGTTGATTTTACATCTCGAATTGCAGAAAACATTGACGAATTACGTCAAATCTTGAGTGTTAATGAATTGACACCAATGGCCAGTGGAACGCTTATCAAAGCTTATAAATTAGCAAAAGCAAATTCACCAGCACAAGTCGGCGAAGGTGAAGATATCGGATTAACGAAGATCACTCGTAAGTTGGCTTGGACAAAGGAACTAGGATTATTGAAATTCCGTAAAGTTACATCCGCAGAAGCCATTCAAAAGATTGGTTCTCAAAAAGCATTGAATGATACAGATGCCAAGATGGTATCTGAATTAGAATATCAAGTATTAGATGATTTCTATACAAACTTGGCTACTGGTACAGGAACAGCTACAGGTGTAGGATTACAAGCTGCATTAGCTAACGCATGGGGCGCTATGTCTGTTTACTACAAACACAAAACAGTAAGCCCAATTTATTTTGTATCATCGTTAGATGTTGCTGATTACTTGGGCAGTGCTCAATTAACTACACAAACAGCTTTCGGTTTGACTTATATCGAAAACTTCTTAGGATTAGGTACGGTTGTTGTATCTCCAAACTTGGCTAAAGGTACAGCTTATGCAACCGCAAAAGAAAACTTGAATGGTGCTTATATCCCTAGTGGTGGAGATGTAGCATCTAACTTCGGATTGACATTTGACACTACTGGTTTGATTGGTATGACTCACAGTGTTATTACTCGTAATGCTACCGTTGAATCATTATTGATTAGTGGTGTTATGTTCTTCCCAGAATATGTCGATGGTGTATTTAAAGTTACCGTTGGTGGTGCTACTGCTTCGACTGGAAAGTAGGATAAGACATGGCGGTAATTGATGATGTCAAGGCGTTACTCGGTATCGAGGATGAAGATGATAAATTGAATATCATCATTACCTTGACCGAGAACCGCCTAAAAGCATTGCTTGGCCAAAAGGAAGTGCCAAGCGAACTGGAATATATCGTTACCGAAGTTTCGATTGCACGGTTCAATCGTATCGGTTCAGAAGGATTGTCCGGTCATACTGTCGAAGGTGAATCATTGACGTTCAAGGATAATGACTTTGATTCCTATGCCGATGATATCCAGGCATGGCGGGATGCACAGTCCGACCAGGATATCGGAAGGATACGCTTCTTATGAGATACGACACACCGATCCTATTCAGACGGCTAGTGGCTGGGGCATATGACCCGGATACAGGGGACTATGCCGATGATACATACACTGATACCAAGGTATATGGTTCTGTGATGGATACCAATACACAGACCATGAATCTTGTGTATGGCGGTATCAGACAGGGAAGTCTGACGGTGCATATTCAGAACCATATCGATGTGCCGTTTGACCAGTTGATCATTGGCAACAAGAAATATCGTGTTGATTATTCGAGACGGCTTAGAACCAAGCAATCATTTATCGTATCGGAGGTGCAATAGTTATGGGAGCAGTAGAGATATCCGGCCTTAACAAGCTGATATACAAGCTTGAGAAATGTAAGGACCTTGGTCCAGTCAAAACTGTCGTTAGGAAGAACGGTGTTGAGATGCAGAACAGCATGACAAGACATGCAACCTCGGCTTTTACTAAAGGTTATGCAACAGGTACGACAGCAAGATCAATTACAGGCCACTCTATCGATGGCGGCCTTGGGTATGAAGCACAGCCAACAACTCATTACTCGCCATATCTGGAGTATGGAACTCGATTTATGGAAGCCGAGCCATTTTGCAAGCCTGCCTTCAACGAGCAAAAAGAGAAATTTATCTCCGATATGAAAAAGGTAGTAGGTGACTGATATGGATGCGCAACAGGAACTATACAGTGCACTGCTGATGGCACTTAAAGCCAAATATAAGGATACGGGCATTGGTGTGTATGATACCTTCCTGCCGCCGGATGGAACACCATATCCGTTCATCTATCTAGGTGACAATCAAGTCGTAGATGACTATGGAAACAAGTCCATGATCACAGGACACGTATACCAAACGGTGCATGTATGGCATGATGACCCCAAAAAAAGAGGCACACAGTCCAGGATCATGGCAGAAGTCAAGGACATTGCCCGCGGTATCCGTGATACCAAGTCATATCACTGGAACATCCGGCACATCAATCAGCAGGTGATACCGGACACAACGACCAGTCAACCGCTATTGCATGGCGTGCTTGATCTGGAATTTGAAATAACAGGAGGAAAACAACAATGATCAAAACAATGATCAATTTGCAATTATTCGCAAGCGATGTAGAAAAGGTCAAAGGAACACAGATCATTTACTTATATCGTTTGCTAAGTGAAAAATCCAAAGCAGACGCAACACATATTGCTTTTTCTGAAGAGAACGAACTATCAATGAAACGTGATGCGGATACGACACAGACCAAAGACGGCCCTATCCGTACACCAGGAACACCTGAATTGGAGATCAATGCAAAATCTATCCTTGCCAAAGGCGATACGATCGTTGATAAGCTCAAACAAGCTTTGCTATCAGGAGAGATCGTAGAAGTATGGCGCGTCAATCTGGCCGAAGAAGGCACGGACACGAATGCTGGCAAGTATAAAGCTACATACTATCAGGCAAATGTTACGGAATTTACCGAAACATCAAATGCCGAAGATGCAACCGAAGTAGAACTTACATTCGGTGTGCAAGGCAACGGCGCAGATGGATATGCAACCGTATCCGATGCACAGAAAGAAGCCGCTTCCTATGTCTATAAAGACACGACAAAAGAAACGGCCTAACTAATAGCAATAGGGACGTGAAGATCACGTCCTTTTTTTGATGTAAAACGAAACGAAAGAAGAGGTAGATACATATGAATACTATGCAACTTGAAATCAATGGCAAAGAATACGAATTTAAAGCAAGCATCAAATTTATGCGTGCTCTGAATGAGAAGGTAAAGACCAAATCAGGTGACCGTGAAGTAGAACTAGGCATGACGTATGCCCTTGGCGGGATCATTGGCGGAGAGATCGAAGACCTTATCGATGTGCTCTATGCAATGAATATCGGATTCTCTCCACGAATCAAGAAAGAAGAATTGGAAACCTATATCGAAGATTGCGACGATATTGACGGCTTATTCAAGAAGGTGTCCGATTTTTTATCGAAAGCGAATGTCTCAAAAAAGAAGTACGAGCAGATTCAGAAAGCCATGAAACAGACGAGTCAAGTGAAAGCATAGATTTTGATGAGATGTATGAAAATATCGCGCTCAACTGCTTCCGATATCTTGACTACAAATCATTCGATGATGTAGACAGACTGAACCTCAGAGAGTATCGGATACTCATGAAGGCAGTCAATCTCAAGACAGTGGACCGCATGTTCGATATCCATTTGTCGGCATTCAAAAATTTCCAGGTCAGAGCTCGAAAAAAGAGCGGAAGACCGGTATATCGAAACTTTGACAAGTTCTACAACTATAGAAGAGAAGTGGATCGTGTAATGAACGGAAACAAAGCAGAAGAAAACGATAAGTTCGCAGACCTCAGACGTTTCGTTTCACAGCAAGCAAAGAAAAAGGAGGGCAATTGATATGCCTGAACAATATTCAGTAACCGCCTCCCTTTCTGCTAGAGACTCTAACTTTACAAATACCTTTGAACAGGCTCTTGACGTATTGAAGTCATTAGACAGGGCAGTCCATCAGATTGCAACCGTGGTATTAAAAGCACAGGACAATATGACCCCGGTCGTGGATGATGCTATCAAGGCATGCCAACAGGCCGACAAGGCCGCATCGGATATCACGGCGGCAAAACTTGAAGCCACGGACAATATGACACCAACTGTCGATGATGCCGTAAGTTCGCTTGAAAAAGCGAAATCAGAAGCAACAGGCGGTATCGAAGCGCAACTTGAAGCGACCGATGATATGACGCCGACAGTAGAAGGCGCTATCGGTACGATAGAAGAGGCGCAGAGACGGACAAGTGAAGCGCTCAAGGCACAGCTTGAAGCGACAGACAATATGTCGCCTAAAGTCAACAGCGCATCAAATACAGTCAAAAGAGTTGATTCTGTTATCAAATCTGTTCCGGAATTGATCCTTAAGGGCCGTGACCAGTCACTTGGGAAGACAGCCGACCAGGCTATCTCAAAGATGGACACCTTATCATCCAAGATCAAAAGTGGCATCGGGTTTGGTGCACTGATGGCCATCGGCAACCGTGCAGTAGGGGCGCTTTCCAATGGTATCCAGGAGCTTGGCCAGTCTTTCAACACATCCAGTCTTGCATGGAAGTCTTTCAATGGTAATATGCAGATTCTTGGTGCATCAGGTTCACAGATACAGGCCGTACAGAAAGACCTGGAAAACTATGCACAGGCAACCGTATACAATGCCAGTGATATGGCATCCACCTATGCGCAGTTGGCTGCCGTTGGCACGAAAAATACGGCGCAACTGGTCAAAGGCTTTGGCGGTCTAGCAGCTGCCGCAGAAAATCCAAGCCAGGCCATGAAGACACTGAGCCAACAGGCCACACAGATGGCCGGACGTCCAACTGTCGCATGGCAGGATTTCAAGCTCATGCTTGAACAGACCCCATCGGGTATTGCCGCAGTCGCAAAACAGATGGGCATGTCCACACAGGATATGGTACAGGCAGTCCAGGATGGCAAGATCAAGACGGAAGATTTCTTCAATGCCGTTGAACAGGTCGGAAACTCTGATGCGTTCAATAATATGGCACAGAATTTCAAGTCTGTTGGTCAAGCCATGGATGGATTGTACGAAGATGTAACGGCCAAATTTATGCCAGTATGGGATAAATTACAGGATATAGGAATCAATGCCGTACAGGGCATCATATCCGCAATGGATCGTATCGATGTTGGAGCACTAACGGCAAAGATTGACGGATTCGTTGCCGGTGCCAAAAAGAGCTTTGATGACTTTTGGAGTTCATTCATCAATTCGGGTGCCGTGGATTCTTTGAGGAATCTGTTCGACGACCTAGGCCCAGCCATCTCCAATGTGGCAAGTTCACTGAGCGGAGCGAGCGGTATCTTCTCAACGCTTGGCACGGTCGTTGGTACCGTGGTAGACAAGGTTGCAGAACTGGCAGACAAGATTGCACAGTTCGTAGCAAACATGTCACCAGAACAAATTCAAGCTTTTTCTGATGCTGTACTGGCATTGGGTACGGCTTTTCTGACCATCAAAGGTGTCAGTGCCATTGCCGGAAAGATCAAGGCAATTGGCAATGCGGCAAAAACATCTGTAGGAAACGTCAAAACACTGGCTGGAAAGATAAAGAGCATCTTCTCAAAAGGGGGAGGTTCATCTGATACTGCCGAAGAAGTCAAAAAAATTGGTGACAATGCGGAACAATCATCTCGCAGAGTATCCAGTTCCGTATCCAAAATCAACGCCAGATTCAAAGGTGCAACTAATATCATCAAGCAGCTAGGAAATTCGATAAAAGACATAATCAAACAAATTGGACAATCCATATCTTCTATCGTCAAACAATTGGGTACATCGATATCACAAATTGTTAAATCTTTAGGCACTGCAATCAGTACGGCAGCGAAGGGAATCGGTACCGGACTGGCAACCGCATTCCGCGGTCTAGGTGATGCTTTAGCAACTGTTCCGCCTACTACATGGTTGGCAATTGGCGCAGCTGCATTGATGGTCGGTGCGGCATTTGCACTGGTCGGTACACAGGCAGACGGTTTGTCACAGATATTACAGGCATTGGCACCTATCGTTAGTACGGTAGTTGCCGGTATCGTGGCCGTAGCACAGACATTGCCGGCTATTATCCAGGCCATTGGAGATGCGATACAGTCAACTTTGGAAGGTATTGCATCGGTCGTTGAGTCTATCGGTACGGCCATCAAGGATGCTTTCCAGGGCCTGGCAGACGTCATTTCATCCGTTGGAGATGCCATAAAATCAGCTTTGGATGGAGTTGCCGATATCATCACGGCCTTTGGAGATAACGTCAAATCTGTATTGGATGGTGTATCGGACGTGTTCAAAGGATTTGGCGAAGGTGTAAAGAGTATCCTTGATGGTGTGGCCGGAGTTGTCGAATCGTTCGGAAAGAGTGCTTTGAATGCCGGAAAAGGGGCGGAGCATTTAGCCAATGGGTTGAAGAACATCACAAACCTTAACCTTGGCGATATGACGGCATCATTAGCCGCCGTTGCACTGGGAATTGGCAAGATCACGAAGAAATCCGCAGAAATTGATACAGTAGGCGATTCGATGAGAAACCTTGGAAGCGCCGTACAGACGCTTTCCACCAATGGAAGCGCGGCGGCGACATCCATGTCCACTATTGCAACATCTATCAGTACGATGGGTTCATCGATATCAACGATTCCGGGACAATTCCAGATGCTCAATGCAGCATTGGTACAATTCACAGCTTCCGCCATGATGGTTGGAACAACATCCATCCTGATTGCGACCGGAATGACGGCATTGACTGCATCGGCCATGATGGCATCAACGACCATGCTCATGCTTGGCACGATGAGTGCTATGGCATCGGCATCCATGACCATGCTCAACGGTATGATCATGATGGCAAGCGCTACTATGTCGATATTCGGCACGGACCTTATGATCGCATCCAATTACATGACCATGCTTGGCACATCTGCCATGGCGGCATCCGCAAGCATGGCGGCTATAGCTGCATCGGCTATGAGTGCATCAGTTTCTCTCATGATGATAAGCACTGGCGCAACTGCTGCAATTGCATCCATGATGATGCTTTCGGCAAGTGCCATGAGCGCGATGGCCGGATTCGCATCGGCTATCGCAGCAGGTGCAAGCGCAGGCGTATCGGCCATGACAAGCGCATGCAGTGCTATCGTAAGTGCGGCAAGCAGTGGCCTATCAAGGCTTCCAGGCATCGCTTCCAATGCGATGGGTCGCTTTTCATCGGCACTTTCAAGTGGCGGTGCTAGAGCGGTGTCCATCGTAACGAGCATGATGTCAAGCATATACAGTGCTATGTCGTCCGGTGCCGGTCGTGCATACAGTGCCGGACTGATGATTGGCCAGGGTTTGGCCAACGGCTTGAATGCATCGGCAGGATCCGTAGAAGCAGCTGCTGCAAGACTGGCCAATGCTGCCAATGAGGCAATCGCGGCAAAAGCAAAATTAGGTTCTCCGTCACGATTGACACGCCAGTATGGTATCTGGTACGGACAGGGATATATCAACGGTATCAAGCGCATGGTAACCAATGTACGGCATGCATCGGAAGACCTTGTCTATCTTCCTGGCCTTGCCTTTGCACAGGCAGATACCAACTTTGGAAGCTTCAGTGCGGAACTGAACGACAGTTATGATTATCGAAACAGCTCGGAGTACACGATCAACGTTCCATTGGATGTGGACGGCAAGAGATTTGCACGTGCCACGGCCAAATACAACGAGAAAGAACTTGACCGAGCGAAGAAATTCAAGAGCAAATTGGGAGGTGATAGATAATGAGCCTATACTCTTATCACGACACTTCTATACGTATCCCGGATGGCAGTACCCTGCCGTCCGAGGCTATGTCTTATGATGGCGTCTATCTTGAGAACGAAATCGAAGGATACAGGACGCTTCATGTTGCTGGAAGAGAGCTCTATGGCGCGGAAATCAAGGAACAATCCATCGATACGATTGATGGGTCCAATTACATAGCACGAAGATACCCGCCAAGGACCATCACGGTCACTTATCAGCTTCTCGCATCCAGTGACCAGGCTTTTCGTGATGCCTACAACAAGATGAACCGATTGCTTAATGGCGAACAAGTCAAGATCATCTTCAACGACGAGACCGACAAATATTTCATCGGTACGAAAAAAGGAATCACGGAAAACGAAAAAGGAACCAACTTTGTGATTGGTGAAATTGAAATATATTGTACGGACCCGGCCAAGTACTCCACGACGCTCAAGGAAGTGACGGCTGCCAAGAACAGTGACGGCGACCTTGTAGCAACCATAGAGAACAACGGAAGCAGACCGGCCACGATTGATTATGAGATCAAGACCAACTCGGATACCGGATATATCGGTATCGTATCGGGAAATGGGATCATGCAGTTCGGCAAGATCGATGAAGCCGATGGGGAAACCGTCCAGCAGAACGAGACATTAGGAACGATCAATGATCTACTGAACTGTGCGGATGATACCGCAGGAACCATCGCTATTCATCCGAAATACGGTGCAAAAGGAACATTGGCAAAAAAGACGTGGTTCAATAACTCATTCCTTGGATTCGGATCAGAGGGTACCATCGTCGGTGATGCCAATGGAGGATTGAGGACATTCACATTCCCGGCCGATTCAAACGGCGATTCAGACGGTGCGGTGAACTTCTATTCCTACTTCCATATACTGATGTATGCATCAAGGATGGGGCAGACAGGAGAAATGGACCTAGGATTTTTGACGGCCGACAACAAATTGATTTGTGGCGTCAACTGGTTCAAGACAGATACATCCGGAAATACCGGGCATTATGAATTGATCGTCAACGGCACATCGCCCAATCCTAAGCTTGGCGGAAAGGTGCTTCGCACATGGTCATTTCAGACCAGTCACTTGCACTCGCAGAATCCATGGTACTGGGACTGGGGGCACTGTGATATCCGCAAGGAGGGTGCCGATGTGACCTTCTTCTACTGGGGACATTACTACAAGTACCATATCCCGGAGATTGAGAACATGAAGTGTGCTAAGGTACAGGTCAGTATCAAAGCATGGAAGAATCGTACAGGCAACAAGTTCCTATATTTCTTAGGCTTGAACCGTTTTACCTATCAGAAAATGCATGTTGATAAATGGAAAGATATACCAAATCGCTTCAGCAATGGCGATGTGATCACGATCGATGGTGATAAGGGCAAGTTCTACGTCAACGGTATGAATCGTCAACAGGATGAGATCTTAGGTACGAAATACTTCAAAGCTGATCCGGGCACATCGGAAATCAAATTCAAGGTATCAGAGTGGACCAAGACAGACCCTACGATCAAGGTATACATTCGGGAGGCATGGCTATGACGGAAATGCCAAGAATCGCAATATTGAGCGCATACGATGAAGTGTGCGCTTTTTTAGATAACTCATTAGATGATACGCTTCATTACTGGGATGATAATCTGCACACCTATCTGCAGGGCTCGGCATATACGTTCGAGTTCACGACAGAGGCATGGATGGATGACGCTACATATCTTGTGGAAGGGAACCACTTGTCTTTCAAGTACAAGGACAAGGGCTACTACCTGAATATCGTTGAAACTGAGAAGGATGAACTGGAAATCAAGGTCACGGCTTACGGTCTTGTGTTTGAGCTTCTCAATGAAGAAGTGGACACGTACGAAGGCAAATCCATGAGCTTTGAGGCATACGTCAAGGCATTCAACTATGAAAAAAGCTTCGATATCGGTATCAATGAAGTTTCCGATAAGAGGATATCCAATAAGTGGGAAGGAACGGATACGGTACTGAAAAGGCTGTATTCACTGGCCACGGTATTCGACGCAGAACTTGAGTTTGTGACGGAACTTAACGATGATTATTCCTTGAATCGAATCGTCTTGAACGTCTATCGGGAACATGATGATACCCATCAGGGGATGGGGCAGGATCGTACCGGGGAAGTACTTCGATTTGGCAGAGAAGTCACTGGGATCACGAAGAAATCAGACATAACCGAGCTATGTACGGCCATACGTCCGACTGGAAAGGATGGGCTGCAGCTCAACAAGCTGAGCGGAAAGAAAGAGTACGACAGTGACGGGAACGTCGAATTCCAGGTATCAGGGAACAATCTACTTGCACCGCAGGCAAGGGACCGGTTCCCATCTTTGTTGAAATCGTCAAAAAATGACCGCTATATCGTCAAGATATGGAGCTATGATACATCAGATGTCAATGCCCTGTACGGACAGGCCAAGGCAGAGCTCGCGAAGATCATGGTTCCGAAAGTATCCTATGAGGTCGATAGCTATGTTGATGCCAATATCGGTGATACATTCACGATCGAAGATACGGACTATAAACCGACACTGTATCTGACGGCTAGAGTCACGGAGCAGGAAATCTGCTTCACGGACCCATCAGCATCCAAGACGACTTTTGACAACTTTGAGGAGGTCGAATCACAGGTTGATCAGTCATTGATCAATGCTATGCAGAAAATGATTGATGCAAAACGAACCTTTGAGGTCAACATCATATCTTCCGACGGTACGGTGTTCAAAAACAGCACTGGATCAACGACACTGACGGCCAAAGTACTGGCCAATAATCAGGATGCTTCCGGAGAGATGACGTATCGATGGTACAAGGACGGTATATCTTATTCGACCGGTCAGACATTGGCCATATTCGCGAAAGATATCACCAATACGGTCACATACCGTGTGGAAGCTATCGATGCCAACGATGTAGTGAGAGGTGCGACAGAGGTCACATGCGCCAATGTGATTGACGGCGATTCAAGCCATATCCATATTGCATATGCCAATTCGGCAGAAGGATCAAAAGACTTCAGCACATCCTGGTTCGATGGTGCCATGTACTTTGGCATCTATACCGACGACAAGGAAACGGCATCTGAAACATACACGGACTACAAATGGACACGTATCAAAGGTGAACAAGGAATCCAGGGGCCTAAGGGAGCTACTGGCGACACAGGACCTCAGGGTCCACGTGGTCCAGCTGGAGCGGATGGCGCAATGATCCCGTATAGTAATTTGGTTGTAAATGGGTTCGGTGAAAATAAAACATTAGCGCCATTTGCTGGTGGTAAATTCGTGTTGGGTGACGCTCCGATTGATTGCTATGGATACTTTAACGGTGGTTCTAGTGATTTTATTCCGTATGATTCAAATACCGAATATGTATTGTCATATTGGTCAAGATTGAATAAAAATTTATCCTCTGGATCTTCATATTTTGCTCTGGTTCCATACGATATTGATAAAAATTTTATATATAGTTATATGACTCCGGGATCGAACGAATATACGTACAAGCTTGCAAAAGATGTAGAAGCAGGCGATGAATACATATATTTTGAGGATTTAACTAACTGGTCTACTGGCGTATACGAATGGTGTATAGCTTTTTATAATTATACTGATTCAACTGGATATACTTATCCGGTCGGAACATACACCAGAAATGTAATTTTATACAAAAATCAATCAAATGTAGATAAAGGGAACAATAGAATAAAGTTAGATTCGCCGTATAGTGGGGTTACAATTCCTAAGTCTACACCGGTAATGCAACATAAAGAAAGATCAACATATATATACTATGGACAAAGCGGAGCATGCACAAGTCACGAGTGGACACACTGGACCAATCTGTCAATTAAACAGACGGATGATGTGACGCTTAAAGTAACGAGATATTTGAGACTTGGATTTAGTAATAATGTGGCAGATTTAGCCGGAGTATCATTAATGCCGAAAGGAGCAAAAGGTGACAAAGGTGATAAAGGCGACACGGGAGCGACTGGTGCCACAGGTAAGGATGGCATCAGTGTTACATCCGTAGTGATCCAGTACTATCTGTCCACTTCCAGTACATCCATGACCGGTGGCTCGTGGTCGGCGGACTATCCGAAATGGGAACCCAACAAATGGGTATGGATTCGACAGGAAACCACGCTTTCCGATGGTACGAAAAAGTATTCAGATGGAAAACTGTGGTCGAATCTCAATGAACTGTACGAGATGGAAACATCCAACAGTGCCGAAATCATCAATACCAACGATTCCATCAAGTCAACCGTTGAACAGGTCAATACATACCACTCCGAACTATCGGATGCAATCAAATCAAATACCGATGCACTGGATGCTTTCAAGGCCAATGTGAGCGGTACATATGCCACGAAGTCAGAGATAGCGCAGACCTCACAGTCCATCCAGGCAAGCATCAAAAAGGCAATCAGCGACAGTACATATCAGACAGTCTCAAATGTCAAACTGGATGAATCGGGGTTACATGTCGGCACATCCAATACGCAGACAGAATCAAAGATTGATGGATCAGGGCTTATTGTATTGGATGCAGATGGAAACATACTGATGAATGTAACGACCACACAATCGATGATACAGAACCTTAAAGTGACGGAAAAAGTGCAGTTCGGGGCCCATCAGATACAGGCCTATGACGGCGAAGAAGCAGATGGCTCGACCGTAGTAGGGACTGCCTTATTATGGATTGGAGATGTTAAATAATGCCAAGCATAAGCAAAACGGTACAGCTCGGAAGCTACTGGAAGATGACACTGAACGTGTTGGAATCATCCACCAATACTTCCGGCAACTATTCGACGCTCTCGTACTCACTGGTGCTTACATCTACAGGTGGATCGGCACAGTATAACGGTGCGGGATCTTATGCGATCAATATCAATGGCTCAAGAGTTAGATCGGGTACAGTCAATCTGAATGTCGGCACCTATGGATCGGTTACGCTTGCATCCGGATCAACAACAGTTGGTCATAACAATGATGGAAGCAAGACCGTATCCGTATCCGCATCTTACTCAAGCGCGGCAAGTGCCTACTATCTGCCCTCTTCAGGCAGTACATCAGGAAGCTTGACGCTTACCAAGATACCAAGAGCATCCAAGATCGATACTTTTACAGGAAGTACGGTAGATGGTTCCTTCAAGGTCACATATACCAAGAGCGTATCCACATATACGGACAAGCTTCGCATATCGATACCGAACGTCAAAGCATTGATGCACATCGATTACAATACGTCCGGAACGAGCTTCACGCTCGATTCGACAAGCCTTGAGTATATCTATTCAAACTACACAGCCACACAGACGGTACAGCTTGGCGCCGTATTGGAAACATATAACGGCACGACCAAGATTGGCGAATCATCCGAGGTCAAGATAGATGTATCTATCAACTGTCCACCGGTCATAAGTGGTGTAACACTGACCGAGACAGGACTGAGCGGGATCAGCAGCACCGATTGTGTAGCAATCATCGGAAAGAAGTCCGTCAAGGTCACGGCAACCGCACAGCATCATGCATCGATAGCCTTGATACAGGTGCAGAACGGCAATGTTACCAAGTCGGTATCTGATTCTTCGACAGCAACAATTGGATTTGACAATTTAAGCTCGGCAAGCTTTGTGGTCACGGTCACAGACAGCCGAGGCTTTACGGTTAGCAAGACAGTAACCGGTACCTACTATGATTACTTCAGGCCGACGATCCAGTCTCTGACCGTAGCAAGGCCGACAGATACGGCAAGCACGGCAACCATATCCGGTAAAGGGACATACTGGAACGGAAAGATAGGAATCAAAGCCAATACAATAACATATACGATCACGGACGATGCTTCGGTATCGGCAACCGTACCGACGATATCCGGAACAGCATGGACGATAAGCCAATCGGTATCCAATGTTCCATATCAATCAAGCTTCCACTTCACGGTAACGATCAAGGACGCTTTCGGCCAGTCCGAAACAAGACAGATCACGCTTCCTTCGACAACTCCGGTAGTATGGATCGGTAAAAAGACGGTACGCATCAATGGTGTGGATCTTGATCAGTATATACTGGACAAGTTTCATCCGATTGGCTCTCTGTATCTATCCGCAAATAATGTCAATCCTGGCGACCTTTTTGGTGGAACATGGGTATCATATGGAGAAGGTCGAGTATTGATTGGCGCAGGAACCGGAACAGATGCGAATGGCAAGCAGATGACGTTTACGGCAGGTGCAACTGGTGGCGAATATAGCCATCGGATCACAATCGATGAAATACCTAGCCATAGCCACCAATATTATTCGCCAATTGTTCAAAAGGTAACCGCTGCATCAGGCGGATCTACTTATGGAAACTACAATAAGCAGTACAAAATTAGTACAGATAGTAGTGGCGGTGATCAAGCTATTTCATTGATGGGCCCATACATTGTTGGCTATATGTGGAGACGTATCGGTTAAGCTACCCGCCGCCAAATGTATCCGCCGATATAAGGCATCATATTGTTATGGGATTGATTGCCGCCGGTTGATGCAGTCTTATATGCCCAGTTAGTATTACCTTTTTGACTCAAGTCGGCCACAACATAAGACCCACCACCTAAATTTGCAACTTGCACTTTTCCAGTGCTAGATGGGGAGTGATTGTGGCTCGGCATCTCGTTTACGGTAAGCTGATGGCTATATTCGCCACCAGTTTTTTTATAGGAGGAAAATTATGTCGCAAGCAAATGTATATGTGAAAGTAGGGGCCGATGGAAGCATTGAAAATATCGCGATGCAGAAATCGGAAGATATCGATATCGAAGCCGTATGTGACGGCATGCCTGAAGGATGGCCGGAAGTGCATGCATACAAGTCATACACTTCAAAAGCCGACAAGAAGTTACATATCTACTTTTCAAAAGCAGAATATGAAAAATATATTGCCGATGAAAAAGCGAAACAGGCAGAAGTTGAGAAGAACAACCGTCGCCAGGAACTATTTGGAGAGATTGCGGATCATATCGAAGAAAAAGAGGTCGAATCCGACAAGGAAGGATACAAAAAGACCGAAGTCAAATTAGGTGAAATGACCTTGTGGAGCTACTACACAGAAATCAGTAGCACAGAAAACAATGGATAAGGAGAAACGAACCATGAATCAATTACAATCAAAAAAATGGTGGGATGCGGCACTGATCCGTGCCGTAAAGACAGTATGCCAAACCGCGGTCGGTACCATCGGAGCTAGTACCATGATCGAGTCAGTCGACTGGAAAGTGGTGCTATCCGCAAGCCTTTTGGCCGGACTGGTATCACTTCTTACTAGTCTTGGCGGCTTACCTGAGGTGTCTGATGGTAACGCCTAAGGACGGCATGACCTTTGAATTCCTGTTTTCTTTGGCCGCCTTCGCGGTCCTGATCGTCAATGTGGTGGTCATGATCAAGAACAATTCAAAGTCAGATGCCGAAGGTGTGGTCAAGGCAAATCTGAAATTAGATGCGCTATGTCGCGATTCGAGCGAGACAAGACTGGATCTCAAAAGCATGAAATCAGACATTGAAAAGATGACCAAGAAACAGATGGAGCATGACTTCCGCCTTGAGAAAATTGAAGAAGACCTAGACAGTGCATGCTGTCGAATCACAAAACTGGAAGAGAAAGAAGGGTAATAACATGGCAGAAAAAGATACATTTGAAACTCTAAGCAACGAAGCAAAAGAAGAATTATCGAACGGTAAAGAAGAAGAAAAGAAAGAAGGAAAGTAGTATGCATAGCTCACTAACAAATAAAATCATCCTATCCCCAAATCACAGCGGTCAACGTGTATGTAAGGTATCCAAGATTACCATCCATCACATGGCCGGTAATCTAAGCATCGAGCAGTGCGGTGCGGTCTTCCAAAATACTGCACGTCAAGCATCAAGCAACTATGGCATTGGCTCAGACGGTCGTGTCGGCTGCTACGTAGATGAAAACTGTCGAGCATGGACAAGCTCATCCAACTGGAACGACCAACGCGCTATCACCATCGAAGTAGCCGATAGCAACCTATCTACCTGGAGCATCTCAAACGCAGCATATACTAAGCTGATCGAGCTATGTGCCGATATCTGCCGACGCTACGGCATCACACCAAGCTATGACGGTACGCCTAATGAAAGCTTCACAGAGCATCGTATGTATGCCGCTACCTCGTGCCCAGGGCCTTGGATCCATGCCCGTATGCCGCAGATCGTGAAAGACGTCAAAGCCATGATGGCCGGGTCAAAGCCAACGACAAACAAAGTGCAAGGTAACTTGCCTGATCAGATCTTGACAGTTGGAAGCAAGGTCCGCTCTATTGGCATGCTTGTGGAAAAAGTTGATGTGGCCAATCAGATGGTCTATAACTCCGTGGCCGGCGGTTGGATCCCGTCAAAAGACGTTGACGAAGTAGACGCTCGTGACGGCAAGAAAGACCAGATCCTTAATGTTGGATCGGGGTTTGCTTTTCCGCATGAGATGACCGTTGGAAAAGTAGACGTGCCTAGTGATTCAGTATATATCAACGAGCTTGGTTACTGGCTCAAGGCTCGTTGCTTGACCGAGACCAAGGAAGGTCAGTAGATGGCACTCCACTATCGCAAGAAGCCGATCGTGATCGAAGCGATGCAGTTGACTTTTAAAAACCGTGACAAGATCATCGAATTTGGCGAAGGCAATTTAACGTTAGTTTGGAGAGATGGCTACCTGGAAGGTGGCTATGTCAATACATTAGAAGGAGTGATTTACGCAACTTATGGTGATTACATCATTAAAGGCGTAGACGGTGAATTTTATCCATGTAAACCGTCAGTGTTTGAAAAGACTTACGAACTTGTGGAAGATTTGTTCTAGGAGGTAGAAGAAATGATTATCAGTGGATTTGCAGGAATTGGAAAAAGTACATTAGCAAAAAAGAGTTATGAAGTGATAGATTTAGAATCTTCTATATTTAAAAAAGATTGGGAATTATACTCTGAAACTGCTAAATACTTGGATGAACAAGGATACGATGTATTAATTTCTGCACACAAAGAAATTAGAACCAAACTACATGATAAAGGCATTAAATATACTTTTGTTCTTCCATCAAACACTGAGAAGTCAAAAAACGAATATCTAGATAGATATCGTTTACGTGGTAATACTGACAGTTTTATCTACAACATGATGGAAAATTGGAACAGTTACCACGAAATTCTACCTTGGGAGAATGATGTGGTCACATTAAGAGATGGAGATTATTTAGCAGATTGGTATTATTCTATTTAATTCTTATACTAGTGTTTTTGACGGTTTCTAAAAACCGCATTGTTGGACAAACAACTATTTTCTATCGAGTAAAAAAAGGGATGGCCTTAGCGGTCATCCCGATTTTTTTGTTTTCTTCATGTAGGCAATTATGTAGGCATATGTAGGCAAACGTATGAATTTCAAAATCCAAATTTTTATGTTATAATTTAATTGTAATATCGCTTTGTCTAGAAAAAGGATGTAAATTGACCTCGGGTCGGAAGAAAGCCTATGCCAAATTTTGACATAGGTTTTTTCTATGTTACAATCCAATTGCGATATTAGTTTGTAATAGCCAATTATAATTGGCTTTTTTTAGTGCTTTATTTTGCTAAATTTGGCACTAGCATTATTCTTAGTGTTATTTTTTTAAAAATATGGCACTAAGGCATCTGAAAGCTAAAAAAATAGAGAGAAGACACAGGTGTCCTCTCTCCGGAAAAAGATTAAACTTTTTTGTTCCTAATTATTATTATAACAGATTTACTCATTTAATCAACTAAACAATCGATGGTATAGTATTCACTTTCACTGCCATCATAGAATCCGCCCATTTCTAACGAGTCGTTATTAAAGAATGACCATTTGAATCCATCTATGAATTCTTCATTCTTCAAACAAGATAATGCCAATTCGTTAAAATTGGAATATCTTGTTTTTTTCTTGTCCGAATACGACCCAAGTTGATCCAATCTTGTATGATTATTACAAATATATATTGGATCAAATTGATTGATATAAACTTTTATATTTATCATCAACCAATTTCTTTCGGCTTCATACCATGCATTGATTCCGCCAAAGCATGGTGCCTCTGGACCATATTTAATAAGCTGCTGGCTTAGCGCTTCCCAGCTTAATTCTTTTTCTATCATTTCGCCCTTTTCCATGATCTTTCCTCCATATTTTTTAGAATTGATACAACCGTTTGTATAAATCGTCAACGGTTGTATTCATTGCATTTGCCAATTTGACAGCATTGGCAACCGACATCTTTGAAAAGTCAGTTTTTCCATTGACCAAATCGCGAACCGTTTGGTCTGGCACCCCGGACATTTTTGAAAGGCTTGCCGTCGTGTGCGGCCAAAGATCCGCAAATTTAAGATTCCGATGGATACTCATCAAGTAGCAAAGTGAAGCGTAATTAAAATATGCGTCTTTTGCTTTTCGGAAGCCTTTGATCTTCTTTTTATTTACGAATTCAAGGGCTTCTCCATCGATAGGCATATACTCTCCAGTATCAATTTGATACAATGTATAAGTGCCATCGGCTTCTTCCAATCGAACGTGGTACTCTTTGTAAGCGTCTTCAACACTTTTAGAGCGAACCAGTTCATTTAATTTGGTACGTTGATTCGTCCAGTAGTCAACGGTATTCTTTTCATATTTACCGTTGATCAGCAATCCAGATTGTAAATCCTTAATTGCATCGCGGAAAGCTTTATCCAGCCATTCGTAATCATGAATGGCTTGGGTCATATCATGAAACATTTCGCTTGGATTGTAATTTTGTAAGAATTGTTCGTTTTTCATATTATTTTCCTCCGGGGCTTTTTTAAGCACCTTTCTTTCTACGTCTATAATATATCACGGTATACCGGGACACGCAAGAGTGAATTACACTTTTTTTTCAAAAATTTATCTCTCTTTTTTATATCTCATTTTATATCTTAAAAAATTGCAAAGATATGAATATATATTATGTATTGTGTTGGATATTGCCTTAAATAAAGCTATATTCATGCGTATATTCCTTTTTGTCGTCTCTTCTCTTCGGCACCATTCGTATATCATGAGCCCTTTTTACAAGGGCTTTTTTATTTTGACTATATTCGCAACAGATTACTGTTTATGGGAAATCTCACTCTGCTAGTTTGGTTATGGTGAATGTTTTATAAATAGACAGATATTTTTGGGGCGATTCTTTGAGCTTGGAGCGGATCTGAAATTCTTGTTTGGTAGGACTTCCTTCGTCTTTTTATGAGAATTCATGCTTTTCGTTTTCAGTCTATGTTAAGATACCAACATAAGGAAGTGACAATATGAAAATTGGATTTATTGGTTGTGGCAATATGGCCCAAGCGATGATAAAGGGAATCATTGCTGCAAAATGGATACAAAACGAAGATATTCTTGTATCAAATCATACATCAAAAAAATTGGAAAACGTAAAAGAATTATATGGAGTGCGTACGACGATGGATAATTGTGTCGTGGCTGGAAACAGTGATATTTTGGTTTTATGTGTAAAGCCAAAAGTATATTCGATGATCATTGAAGAAATTCGTCGAGTCGTTAAGCCAGAAACATTGATTGTCAGTATCGCACCAGGAATTTGTTTACATCAATTGGAAACGCAATTTGAGCGGGTGCACAAGATCGTACGTTGTATGCCAAATACACCCGCTATGGTCAATGAAGGTTGTACCGCCTATGTGATGAATACGCATTGTGATCAAGCAGATCAACAAATGATCGAAAAATTACTTTCTTGTTTTGGCATTGCTTCTTGTGTAGATGAAGATTTGATGGATGCCGTAACCGGTCTATCGGGTTCTTCTCCAGCTTTTGTCTATATGTTTATTGAAGCATTAGCGGATGGCGCCGTTCATGAAGGGATGCCTCGGGCAATGGCCTATCAATTTGCAGCGCAAACCGTTTTAGGCTCTGCCAAAATGGTTCTTGCTTCAGGTAATCATCCAGGTGTTTGTAAAGATCAAGTATGTTCTCCAGCTGGTACGACGATTGAAGGGGTTCGTACTTTGGAAGCTAATGGATTCCGATCGAGTGTGATGGAAGCGGTCATTGCGGCAAGTCGAAAATCAAGAGGAGAATAGAAATGCAAACGATTCGTAATGATTTGCACGCTTTTTCTATCCATGATTGGATCATCTTGGCGATGGTTACCAGTATATTCCTTCCTCATTCGCTTTTTTTGGTTGTATTAACGCTATTGGACGTATATATATTATGGAATGATAAGATGATCCCCACACTTATGGAACATCAAACGGGAAAAAAGTATATTTATTTATTCTTGTTCCTATCGGGAATCATCAGTTTGATCAATGTCAATGGGTATGGTTTGACGATCACGTTGGGCTTTTTGGGATTGTTTTCATTCATTGGATATTATCAAGGGCATATTCATGAAAAATTATTTATGTATGTGATTGAGTGGACCATTATTTGTTCTTTGATCAATGGAATCTATGCTTTGGTGCAATTTGCCCAAATATCTCATGCGGGTGGATATTCTTTTTTTGCTTTTCATATTTTTAATAGTCCCAAACGAAGGATCATGACAACGTTTCAAAATGCAAATATCTATGCTTTGATGTTGGATATGGTATTGGCATGCATTTTATATCGGTTTCTGCAAACCCGAAAAATCTCTTTGAAAATATGGTATGTGATCATTGCTTTGTTTCAATTTGGTTTAGTTTTATTGACGGGATGTCGATCGGCATTGGTCCCTTTGGTTCTTGTAATCCCGATTTTATTGATTTGCTTTGGACAAAAAATCATATTGAGCATGTATTGTATTTGTTTGGCTGGTTTATTGGCATTGGTCATCCAAATGCCTACATTGATTCCTCGATTCAATGATACGAGTACCATCACGAGTCGTTTTACAATCTGGTCATATGCATGGGAAGGTATCAAACAACGTCCTTTGTTTGGTCGGGGACCATGGACTTTTCATTTATTGCATCCGATTTATAAGAACCACATTGGATCCCATGCACATAATATATATATTGATCTCATTTTATCACATGGAATTATTGGTACGGGCATCTTAGCTGGATATGTTGGTGTACAATTTCAAAATATTAGAAAATTATATACATCTAGTCGGCCTTTATTTGGTTTGATCTTGGCACTAACCAGTATTATTGCTATTATGGGTCTGGTTGACGGGACGATCGAGCCATTGAAGACCATGATGTTTTTTATGATGATCATAACAAGTTATTCTATGAAAAAATAATAGGAAGACAGACAGGAAAGGAGTCGTACATGATACGGAAGATTTTTGTCTGTCTTTTTTTGATTCCATTTACCATTGGTGCCACGATCGATCATGAATCGAAGGTTACCTATTATGAAAAAGTGGTTCATGTAGTATCTAAAGCACAAGCTTCTACAGTTTCTAAAGAGATACGTGATGTATGGATTGAATTGCAAGATGAAAATAAGGAATGTGTTCAGCTACAAAAAAAATTGAAGCAACAAAATAAAGGTTTAGATAAACGAGCTTCAAAATTGCAAAAAGAAATTATCCTAGCGCAACAAAGAAATACCATATCGGTGACAGGGTTTCGCACGTATTTACGATTTCGCAAGGCCGAGCAGGATATATCATGCATGAAACAAAAACACCAAAAAATCATGTTGCAGATGAAAAGAAACCGATTGCGCATCCGCAAGATCAAGAAACAGAGAGAGAAGTATGATTCTTGGATATCGCGTTTAAACCGATGTCAGGCTCAATTGGCTAGGCGTTTTCAAAATGAATTTCAAGACATGAAGGAAGAAGGAACACCTCATTGGGAACAAACGATTCCGGGTGATCATGATCTTCCCGCTTATGGCTTTGTAACGAGTGAAAAACAGACTACCAATTATGCTTGTCCATTGGATGAAACACTGTATGTTGACGGCTACAGCCAAGGTTGGATTCCATTTATTCAAAATGGTACAATAAGCGCAGGTACGTGGTCCTATCCCCATGGTGGACTTCATTTAGGGTTGGATGTTGCCGCTCCTTTATATAGTCCTATTCGGGCTGGTGCCAATGGACTTGTGCTCTATGCCGATGCTTGTGTACCAACCAATTGTGGCTATTTAGGTAATTACTGTGGTTGGCCTTATGGAGGAGGCAACACCATATGTATGTTGATGGCGGTAAATGATCAACTCTATGCAGTCAGCTTGAATCATTTGTCCAATCAAATATATGTGGTGGCTGGGCAACAAGTCCATCAAGGCGATATCATCGCGAAATCAGGAAATAGTGGAAATTCGACGGGACCGCACACACATATTGAGCTTTTTCGATTAAATATTTCCGTGCAAGAAGCGGTTCAACGATTTCGCCAAGGAGCTGATTTTGCGTGGGGCTGTGGATGGGATCAACCAGCGACTTGTTCCGATATTGCCTGTCGAATTCGCCCAGAAACTGTATTTTGAGGAGATTATTATGAATCCTGACTTTTTAAATCGTATTCAATCTTATATACCCAACGAAATGGAAGCCTTTCTATCTTCTTTAGAACGCCCCATGTATCGTGGATTACGAATCAATCCAAAAAAATGGCAAGATGCACAAATTTCTTTCCCAAAGACCCCCTTTTCGAATGATGAATATTATGTGAATGAGGCTTTAGGAAATCATCCCTATCATTTGGCGGGATTGTTTTATTTGCAGGAACCAAGTGCATCGAGTGCTGTGGAAATTTTAGATGTTCAACCCGATGATGTGGTTTTAGATCTATGTGCAGCACCCGGGGGTAAAAGTACGCAAATAGCTGCAAAATTAGATACAGGTTTTTTAGTGGCCAATGAATTTGATAAAAAACGAGCACAAATTTTATTGTCCAATATGGAACGCATGGGAGTGGATTCCATGATGGTCTTGAATAATGAGCCATCGCAACTTGTTTCCAAATATGCGCATTGTTTTGATCGAATCTTAGTAGATGCTCCATGTAGTGGAGAAGGTATGATGAAAAAACATGATGCAGCGATGAATCATTGGTCGGTTGAGCATATCCAATTTTGTGCAAAGCGACAAAAACAAATTCTCGAAAGTGCCTATCAATTGTTAAAGGGAAATGGATTCATGGTGTATTCGACGTGTACCTATGCCAAAGAAGAAAATGAAGATGTGATGCAATGGTTCCTCGATACATATCCAGATATGGAATTGGTCGATCCAAATGTTTCTTTTGGACGACCTGGATTTATGAAGAATACGATACGTATTTTTCCAATGGATAAAGGGGAAGGGCATTTTGTTGCCAAACTACATAAAAAAGGGGGCCCCGTCAAAAGGTTACCTGTTCAAAAATCAATAGCGATTGATTCAATCACAAAAACTTTTTTCATGGATCAATTGGGCTTTATTCCAAAATACCATGATCAGCAAGACGATAAAATATATGTTATGGATCAATCGTTTATTCAAACCAAGGGATTGCATTGTTTACGGCAAGGAATCTTTGCAGGAGAGCGTATAAAAAAACGATTTGAACCCGCTCATGCTTTTTATATGAATGCGAAATGGATCCATGTCTATAAGCAGAAAACAAATCTTTCTTTGGATGAAGTGGATGCTTTTATGCATGGTCTAGAAATTGAGCATCCAAGCCAAAAAGGATATATTGCGGTTTGTGTGGATGGATATCCATTTGGCTTTGGAAAAAGTGATGGGAAACATATAAAAAATAAGATTCCAAAAGGCTTGCGATTGCTCCCTAATTCACATATTAATCGATGTTGTTTGTGATACTACTTCATGTAATGAATGACGCTAGGATCAAAAGATGAGGTGTTTGCAATACTTGTATATAACATGAGTTGTTTCAGTTCCTCATTCATATGTTGGATTTTGGAGACGACCCCTTTAGAACCATCTTTTAATAACGGTTTTAGGATGCTTCTTCCCACACTAAGGGCATCAGCACCTAGGGCTAGCGCTTTATAAGCATCATAGCCACTATCCATACCACAATCTACAAATATTTTTACATTTGTTTTCTGCAAGGCTTTTTTGATGTTTGGTAAAAGCGCGAGTGGTGGTATGCCATAGGGAATGCGTCCATGATGATGAGAGACAACAATGGCTGCGCAACCAGCATTTGCAGCTATACAGGCATCTTGCACACTTAATACACCTTTGGCGATGAAGGGGATGCCTGCTTCTTGGACATAAGCCTTCAAATCCGCTTGAAAGATGGGGCCTAAGGGAATACCATCCACAATATCAAAGTTTCCATCTTTGCCGGCAATATGATCGATATCTATGCCTACAGCAATAGCCCCCTGCGATTTCGCAAATTGTATTTCGGACCGAATGCGATGATGATCGGCAAAGGGCTTGATGATACGAATGGATCCGGGTGCATATTTTGCGATGTTTTCATATTCCTCATCACTTTCCATGCCTACCCAATTTACGATGTTTAGAATGGTGGCTGCTTTGGCGTATTCTTCCATGGGTTGACGATCTTGTATGCCTGCTTTATTTAAGTGAGAAAAAGCAGGCATCATTATCGGACTGTCGTATAACTTTCCGAATATTTCTGTATGTAAATCGGGTATTCTGGCATCGATAACGCGCATTTCAACCATCAATCGATCCAAATAGTGGCGATTGATTTGATTGGCATCATCGGCTCGGCCACTTGTCACTGGAATTAAACCAGGTGGGCCTGGCCACTTTGTTTTGGTTTCGTTCATCCATGTTCTCCTTTTTTGTTTATTATGGCAGAATCCAGTCCTGAAAAAAAGTAGCATGTTCCTTTTGAAAGATGCTACTTGATTGGATCTATAATTCTTTTGCGATTTCTTGTGCAATATTGTAGTAATTTTCTAGATCGGTTGTATCTGGACTAAATACATGGGATATCGCATCGTGTACACTTTCTAATCCAGCGTCCGTTAAGGCTTGATCAATTTGAGAAGGTACTTTTGGGAACCAACCAAAGGCACCAAAGCCTAATCCTTTTTTAC
The DNA here is from genome assembly GCF_033971885.1 of Absicoccus intestinalis. Taxonomy (NCBI): domain Bacteria; kingdom Bacillati; phylum Bacillota; class Erysipelotrichia; order Erysipelotrichales; family Erysipelotrichaceae; genus Absicoccus; species Absicoccus intestinalis. Next base: position 48,312 of record NZ_JALBUS010000014.1, read on the forward strand.
CTTTTAATTTAGCCGCACGAAGGTGAGTTAAGAATGCACCAACACTATAAGAAATATCGTTATTATATGTGCCTGAACCAACACAAATCAATTTGGCATCCACGATTTCTTTAAAAATGATCGTCGATTTCGTATCCGCTAATGGATAGATTTTTACATCCATGCCGGCATCGCCAAATCCTTCGGCTAATGCTTCTGCCATTTGTTGGGTATGCTTCCATACCGATTGATACACAATGACCACTTTATTGGATGGTTTTAAATGTGCAAAGTCTCCATAAGCGGTTAGAATATCAGGTACATATTGTTTCCAGATGATACCATGTGCTGGCATGATGGTTTCAATTTCTAAATGTAAATTGTTGATAAAGTTGAGCTTAGCATTGACTTGCGCAGTATAAGGAAGCACGATATTTGCGAAGTATTCCTTGGCTTTATCAAGACAGAAGGATCGATCTAAGTTTTCATCGGTCAATTGATAATTGACAATGTGTTGGCCGAAAGCATCATTAGAGAAGACGGTTTTTAGTTCAGGACAATAGGTCAACATATTATCTGGCCAGTGGATCATTTGCATTTCAACAAATTGGAAATGATAGTTTCCCGTTGTCATGGTGTCGTTTGTTTTCAATGCTTCAATTTCAAAGTCGATTGGAAATTGGGCTTTGATATTGCGTACACCACCAACCGATGCATATACTTTGGCATTTGGATAAATTGCTTTGATTTCCAATAAGCCACCGGAATGATCGGGTTCTGCATGTTGCATGATGATATTATCAATAGGTCGATCACCTAATACAGATTGAATGCGTTCTAAACAATCTTGACTAAATTCTTCTTCGACCGTGTCAATTAGTGTAACTTGGTCATCCACGATCAAATAAGCATTATACGTACAACCTTCATCAATAGGATAGAGTTCACCGTGAAAATAACGATTGGTGATATCACGGGCGCCAACCCAGTATACTGAATCCATGAGCTGTTTTGCTTTTTTCATTTTTTAACCTCATTTCTTTACTTTTTTTAGTGTAGGCTTTTTTGTTTAAAATGTCCATAATGGGGATAGAAATAAAATATAAAAAATTAGCACTTTTATATTGACAGTGCTAACTATTGTGCTATACTACAATTAGCAGTTGGATAAGTAGAGCGCTAAAGGAGGTGTGCCCTATGGATTATGAACATATGTCAGAGAGATTACAGAAAGTATTGATGGATGCTGCGAATGATGCTCAATCCAAACAACATCCAAGCGTGGATACGATTGATTTATTAGCCGCTATTTTTAAAGATGATATTCTAGATGGCTTGTTTGAGCGTGTCGGTATCGATAAAAATAGAGCGTTAGAAATCATCGGTGAAGAAGAAGGTCATATTGCGTCAAGTCCGACACAGAATCTTAATTTTTCAACGACGGTTCAAAGATCTTTGGACAAGGCTGAAAAATGGGCAAACGCACATGATGAGACCTATTTGTCGGTGGCGAGTGTTTGGCTAGCTTTGATGTTTAATGAATCGTATATTTCAAAACGATTAGTGCGTGAATTTCATTTGAATGAAAAGGCTTGTCAAGAAGCAGAACTGCAACGTCGAAATGGTAAAAAATATGATTCACCGAATGCCGAAGATAATGTCGAAGCTTTAAAGAAATATGGCCGTGATCTGGTACAAGAAGTTCGTGATGGAAAGATCGATCCTATTATTGGTCGTGATGATGAGATTCGTCGAGTGATGCAGATCTTGTCGCGTAAGACAAAAAATAATCCAGTTTTGATTGGTGAGCCGGGTGTAGGTAAGACCGCTGTTGTTGAAGGATTGGCTTGGCGTATCATGAAAGGGGACGTACCCGAATCTTTAAAAGATAAACGATTGATCGAATTGGATATGGGATCATTGATTGCAGGTGCTAAATATCGTGGCGAATTTGAGGAACGATTAAAATCCATTTTGGATGAAGTGAAAAAGAGCAATGGTCAGATCCTATTATTTATTGATGAGATTCACAATTTAGTAGGCGCTGGTAAAACAGAAGGTTCTATGGATGCAGCCAATTTGTTGAAACCCATGTTAGCACGTGGTGAGTTGCATTGTATTGGTGCGACAACATTTGATGAATATCGGAAATATATTGAAAAAGATGCGGCTTTGGAACGTCGTTTCCAACGTGTCATGGTACAAGAACCAAGTGTTCAAGATACCATTAGTATCTTACGTGGTTTGAAAGATCGTTTTGAAAGTTTCCATGGTGTTAAAATTAAAGATGAAGCATTGATCAGTGCAGCTACATTATCGGATCGTTATATTACCGATCGTTTCTTACCAGATAAAGCCATCGATTTAGTGGATGAGGCTTGTGCAACTTTGAAGGTAGAAATGGAAAGTATGCCACAAGAGTTGGATGAGTTAGAGCGTAAGATCTTACAGCTGCAAATTGAAAAGACATCACTGCAGAAAGAAACGGATAAAAAAGCCATCGAACGTCGTGATGAAATTGAAGAGGAATTGGGTCAATTGAAGGCGCAACGAGATGCTATGCGTTCAAAATGGGAAGATGAAAAAGAAGCCTTGGCCAATTCCCAAGAAGACAAAAAGGCGTTGGAAAAAGCTCGTTTGGATTTGCAACAAGCGCAAAACGATGCTCGTTATGAAGAGGCAGCTCGTCTTCAATATGGTGTCATTCCTGAATTAGAGAAAAAGATCCAAAAAGCCGATAATCTGAAAAAGGATGATAACGCATTGATCCAAGAAACGGTGGATGAAGAAATGATCGCAAAAATCGTTTCGAAATGGACGGGTGTTGAAGTCAGCCGTTTGGTCGAATCGGAACGTAAGAAATTGTTACGATTAAAGGATAATCTATCCAAACGTGTTGTTGGTCAGGACGAAGCGTTAGAGTTGGTTACGGATGCCATTTTGCGTAGTAAAGCGCAAATTCAAGATGAGAGTCGTCCAATTGGATCATTCATGTTCTTAGGTCCTACGGGTGTAGGTAAGACGGAAGTTGCCAAAGCTTTGGCGGAACAATTGTTTGATGATGAACGTCACATTGTCCGTATCGACATGTCTGAATATATGGAGAAGCACAGTGTCTCCCGTTTGATTGGTGCGCCTCCTGGATATGTGGGCTATGATGAAGGTGGACAATTAACGGAGGCTGTTCGTCGAAATCCATACAGTATTGTTTTATTTGATGAGATTGAAAAAGCCCATCCCGATGTATTCAATGTCTTGTTGCAAGTATTGGATGATGGTCGAATCACAGATTCCAAAGGTGTAACGGTAGACTTTAAGAATACGATCATTATTATGACAAGTAATTTGGGTAGTCAATATGCGTTTGAAAATATCAGCAATGAAGAGCGTCGAGATAAATATTTGAATGAAGTCAAACGTCATTTTAAACCAGAATTCATCAATCGTATTGATGAAATTGTGGTATTTAATGCTTTGGACGAAAGTGCTTTCATCCAGATTGCTCATAAATTTATGAATGAATTGTCTCATCGTTTATCCGAACGAGATATTCACTTAGAAGTAAGTGATGCTGTTTATCAACAAATTGCGAAAATGGGTGTCGATCCCGTATTTGGCGCTCGTCCAATGAAGCGATATATTCAACGACAAATTGAGACACAGATTGCGAAAAAGATCATTGAAACCGGTACGATCAAAGATGCGACCATTCAAGTTGATTATGTAGATGGTCAATATCAAATTGCGGTACAAGGTGTTTCAAAAATGACGGCGTAAACAAAACGTTTACGCCTTTTTAGCGTATAATATAAATAATGAAAAGGAAGTGTTTGTATGACAGATATTGAGCAATTGCATCAATGGATCGATGACTCAAATGATATTGTATTTTTTGGTGGTGCTGGTGTTTCAACCGAAAGTAATATTCCGGATTTTCGCAGTGATAATGGTTTATATAAAAAACAATATCGTTATCCAGCAGAACAGATGATCAGTCATTCTTTTTTTCTTTCCAATCCAGAAGAATTTTATGAATTTTATTTTAATCAAATGATTTTTCCAGATGCACAGCCAAATGCAGCCCATAAAGCCTTGGCCCAAGTGGAAAAAAGAGGAAAATTAAAGGCAGTCGTCACGCAGAATATTGATGGTTTACATCAAAAGGCGGGATCCAAAGTGGTGTATGAATTGCATGGATCGGTCTTAAAAAATACTTGTATGCATTGTCATGCTCATTATGATTTAGAGCAAACGATGGCTGCACGGGATGATAAGGGCATTCCTCGTTGCCCAAAGTGCGGTCATATCATCAAACCAGATGTTGTTTTATATGAAGAAGGATTGGATGAAAGAACAATCTATGCTGCGGTGGATGCCATTGAAAAGGCGGATCTACTGATTGTTGGGGGAACCAGTTTAGTGGTTTATCCGGCTGCTGGATTGATTCGTTATTTTCATGGCAAGCATTTGGTCTTAATTAATCGGGATGTTACACCAATGGATGATCAAGCGGATCTTGTTATTCATGATTCCATTGGCAAAATATTGTCGAATGTGATTTGATTCTGTTTGACATAGCCACTTTATTTGTGTAGAATAAAGTGGCTATGGAGCCGTATCGAAGTGGTCATAACGGGCCCGATTGGAATTCGGGTAGGCTTAACGGCCCCGAGGGTTCGAATCCCTCCGGCTCCGCCAGATTTGACAAATAAGCCGATTTTAAGGTATTATCATACACATGGAAACTGAATGGTCATCATTCAGTTTTTTTATGTATGGAAAGGATACCTTTATGAATACTAAAAATATACGAATGATCACATGGTTTGTGATGTGTTTCATCTGCTTTTTTTCGCAAGTTTCTATTGTTTCGGCAAAAGATGTTTTACCTTCTGGTTCCTATCAAATCAGTCATATTTCCAATGATGTATTGATGATGAATCAAAATATACAATTATCCACGCTTGATAATGGTAATTCGCAAAAATGGGATATCATCAATCGTGGAGATGGAACTTTCTTGATCAAAAATCAAGCGAGTCAACAAGTACTAACGTATACAAAGAAGAATGTGCAAATGAAAGAAGCGGATGATTCAAAGAAACAACAATGGATCATTGAAAAAGTCGATGGTCATTATCAAGTGACGAGTCAAGCCAATAAGAAATATACACTTGGAGTCAATGGTCAGACAGTATGTGCCATGAAAGCAGAAAAAGCGGAATGGAACATAGAAGCAACAACGACTTGGACGGGGCCGGTATTAAGTGCAAGTGCTGGTTCAATCGAAGGACCATCTGGAAAAGAAACATATTATAATTTAGATATGTCCGGGGTTGTGGCAAATTTAAAGGCTCATGGTGTACAAGGGGACTATTGGGAAAGAGCAGATGGTGCTAAAATGTATGGGGCATATGTGATGGTGGCAGCCCATTTAGGCATCCGACCCTATGGTACATTGATCCCAACTTCTTTAGGAATGGGCATTGTATGTGATACTGGATCGTTTGCACAAAACAATGCCACACAATTAGATGTTGCCACAAATTGGTAGGTGAAAAAATATGGAAATCAATATTTTAGAATGTATTGAAGGGGCAAAACAAGCCCAGGGATTAACAGTCATCATTGATGTATTTCGTGCGTTTAGTTTGGAGTGTTATTTGTTTCATCAAGGAGCCAAACGCATTATTCCCATTGGCAATCTAAATCAAGCTTTTGCCTTAAAAGCAGAACATCCCGATTGGTGTTTATTTGGTGAACGAAAAGGGGCAAAAGTGGATGGATGTGATTTTGGAAATTCGCCAAATGAGATTGCTCATCTTGATTTTTCAAATAAAACGATCATTCATACAACTTCAGCAGGAACACAGGGTATTGTGAATGCGAAGGGTGCGGATGAAATTGTAACGGCATCGTTGGTGAATGCCAAAGCAGTGGCAAGGTATATCCAGCAAAAGAATCCAGATCTTGTTTCGATTGTTGCGATGGGAAATCAAGGTGTTTGTCGTGCTGATGAAGATCTGTTATGTGCTCAGTATATTAAAGCATTGTTAGAAAGAAAAGAATTTAGGATCGATCAGGAAGTAGAAGCGTTGAAAAAGGGAGCGGGTGCTAAATTTTTTGATCCCACAAATCTTATTTTTCCCGAAGCTGATTTCGCATTGTGTACAAATGTTGATCATTTTGACTTTGTGATCCAAGTGACAAAAAATGGAAATCGAGCATACAGGATTCAATAAGGAAATCTTTGTTGACAAAAGAGTGACATTCTTGCATTTTCAAATAAAATAACATAAACTTTCTTGTAGATAGACATTGTTCTTTTTCGAATCATTTGCATGTGTGTGGCCGCAAAATTGAGGTCTATTTTTTATGTTGCTATGATAAAAAGTATGGGGAATCCTCGAATCTTAAAAAGTGATGAGTCTATGTTCATGCATGTGTATTTAAGGATTTATTTATGAATAAATCCTATATCATACAGTTGGAGGTTCTATGTGGAGATATCGTTGTAAATCGCATTTGATCAGTATGTTGATTGGCTTTGCGGTGGGGTGTTTGATTGCTTATATATCTGTCAATCAACATATGGATGTGTATATGTCTTTATATCCGAGTGAAGTCATTTCCTATATTCAAAAAAATCAACTATTTTTTTATGCGATGAGTGGATTGTCCATTGCCGGTATCGTTAATATTATTCGATTAATGGAACTTGTAGGTGAGAAATGGAATATTTCACCATTTATTATCATCATGTTAATGATATTTGTGCCTGAAGTATTTTTATATATTGGTATTGCATTAGTCATTCCTGTAGTGATCGTTTGCTTGGTTGGCATGATCCAACTCAAGCTTGGCAAGACGGGTGATTTTACTTCTGGGGTATTAACGCCCGATCAGGAATTGGTTCGTATGTATACATTGCGACATCCATTAAAAATGGAAGTCAAAGAATTAGCTGAAACTTGTCGAAAGACTTCACAAAAAATTCAGATGGTTTATACATTGGGATTGATTGCCGTAATTTGTGTGATTTTCTTAGTCAGCAATATTTGGATATTGATCATTGGCTTTTTGATTTTTTTGTTTTCTTTCAATATCCTATCACGTTACCGGGCTTCGAATATCGTACCTATTATTTCTTTGTTGTATGATCAATGTGATCCAGAATCATGTGCATCTGCTATCATCCTATTTTCAACAAGAGGAAAAAAGGTTCATTTACAGATGCATACCATATTAGCGCAATGTTTGATCTATATGGATGAGCCGGAACTTGCCCAAGATGTATTAACGCGATTTCCGAAAAAAGATAAAATGAGCATCATTCAATATTGGACATTGATGGCTTATATTTATTATTTATTAAAAGATGAGCATTCCATTGAGCGATGCAAAGAAGAATTGAAAAAAGCGACGCAACGAACAGCTTTTTCCAGTGTGATCACAACAAGCGACGAAATGGCTTCGATCCAGAATAAAATTGATTTGATGAATGGTGAATTAAATACTTGTCGAAAATATTATTTAAAAAAGCTACAAACTGCTCAAGTGACTTGCCAACAAGTAGATGCCAGTTATTATATTGGATTGATTTCATTTGTTGAAAAAGATTATCCATTGGCCGATGTATATTTTAAACGTGTTGTTGCCATGGGAAATAAGATGTGTTTTGTATCCAAGGCACAGGGATATTTAGAAAAATTATCAAAAATGAATATTGATCCAGCTGAAGAACAAGTGTAAAGAAAAGACCTACCTATTCTCACTATAGGGTAGGTCTTTTTGCATAAGATACAGAACAATATTTAATGTGATGGATGCCAACGATTCCGTAAAAGCAGTCATGTGACCAATACCAGTATAGGTCAGCAAACAAATAATAAAAGTTGTCCCAAGCTGATATGATCCCCTAAAAGTAGACAGTACAAATACACAAAATGTACTGCCCTGCTTTTGGGGGATTTTATTATGGGACGAAAAGCCAAATATACATTTGAACAAAAGCTACAAGCTGTATTGGATT
>NZ_JALBUS010000015.1:0-49329 GCF_033971885.1 Absicoccus intestinalis
CTGTGATTGGGTGACAGAAGGAAACCGCCGAATCATAGAAGGCTGGTTTGTATTTTTCATCCAAGAAACGTCCAAACGAATAAGCCATTGGGTTTCCTAAGAACATATCCGCAATCAATGGGAACAAGGTATAACGTAAAATAGCAATACTTGTTAGCTTTCTAGCGAATTTTTCAACTTTTTCTTCTCCGACCAATTTGATGATCGAGTTCATAAACGTAAGCAAACAAACAACTTGTGGAATGATACCAGTGACCCAACCTGTAAAGGTTTGACCACCAGCTGTAAACAGCCCAATGAAGCCTTGGGCTACACTAGCAATCGCATTCATATTTTTTCCTCTTCTCCTTTTATGAATTGAGTAGTAGTAAAATGTTGGCCGACATTTTTTACAATTTCATTATATGTGGCGATGTTTATAAAAGTCAATAAAAAAGCACTTTTATATTTACATTTAATTATTTATTTCATATTTATATTGTCTTTAATAGATTTTTTATATCTTTTATAATTACTTTTGTAAATTTTGAGCGATTTTTTATACTTAATAATTCATACAAGTTAATAAAGAGGCTTAGTTGCGCTTTTGTGTCAAACTATTCAATTTATTTGTTGTATGGTGTTTTACATTTCTCATATAACGGTTATGGAGGAACTCATCATGAAATGGAACAATGATCACAAATCAAAGGATTCCACCTATTTTATTCAGGTCGATATTCGCAACGGCAGAAAAGTGACTATCAAGAATGTTACACGTATTGGAAAGCATTCTCAATTATGGAAGATTACCAATGATTTCCTGGACTACGCCAAACAGAAGGTCAAATAAACCATGAAAAAACGTAATATACGATCGCCCGCAATTTCGATGAAAAGATCGTAAGTCATGGAAACAAAATTCCTAGATCTATTTGTCGAAACGTCGGCTACTTTTGTCTCAATAAAATCTACTTGGCTCTCAATCTCTATCTTTCTTTGATCAAGTCTGCAACGGGCATAAGATTGTCTATGATCCAAACATGATCAATAGGGTATTGACCATCTCCCGGAAAAGCTGCGCATCCTGAGAAATATCGACGGTTTGTACAGGACCTTTGATTTCTCTCTTTAGATATACTCGGTGAGCCCTATGATCCTTATCTTAAGTATCTGTTCCAGTCCACCATCAAACACGATACATTCGTTCGCTATTTCGATTGCAAGAACTTCGATTTTGAAAAGGATAATGAATTCCATACAATATTTGGATCAACAAAAAATGAGCATTCAGCCCTTCATCACAGACTATATGCTCATCTTTTTTTAACTGTTGAAAACAAGATTATTACGAGCAGTCAAATGCTATTCATGCACATATGTATAAGCAAAAAAATCATCTTTTTCATTTACACATTTGTTCACTTTTATGCGACATAAGTGATTATACTTCACATTTTTGATTGTTTCTATAAAAAAAAGAGGTCGAAGACCTCCAAACATATCTTATAGACCTGGATACATACCAATACTGAAGATAAACGCAATGATGACAGCAACAGGACCTGTGATCAAACGCGAATACAACACAGCTGGCACACCATATTCAATGGTTTCTGGTTCCGCTTCGCCCAAAGACAATCCAACCGGAACGAAGTCACATCCAACTTGTGCATCAATCGCAAATAAAGCTGGCAATGCATATTGCAGAGGAATAGCTCGTTGTGCAAATTGTTCACCCAACAAGACACCAACGGTCTGTGCAATGACAGCACCTGGTCCTAGGATAGGTGATAAGAATGGTACACCACAAACAATCGAGATGACCAACAATCCTGGCAATGTCGAACACATTGGACTGATGGTATGCGCAATGATATTTCCCAATCCACTGGCAGAAATGATACCCAACAAAGTCGATGTGAAGGCCATGAATGGCAATACATTTCGAATGATCATGTCGATCGAATCACGACCAGCTGCAAAGAACTTGTTGACGACATGTCCTACGCCGATACCAATTCGAGTAATGATGCCTGGTTTCTTTTCGTCTTGAGCAGCGGCAATTTCGGCTTTGGCTTGGTCTTTGGTCTTTGGACCATCCTTCTTTTCTGGTTTTGTTTCGGTAACGGTTGTTTTTTCATCCGTATAAGAAAGGTTGCTTTCTTTGACATCCGATACATAGATATCTGGTGTGATATACATCGCCAATGGGCCTACGGCTCCAACCGGTTCGACATTGACGGTCATGATGCGTTTCTTTGGATAGACACCGCAACGCGCCGTACCACCACAGTTGACAACAGCGACTGCCACTTCATCATCGGGAACGGTTGTCTTAAAGCCATCCACCAATTCACAGCCTGTCATTTCAGCAATTTTTTTCGCTACAGGACTGATTTGTTGGCCCGTTACACACAATACTTTATTCTTTTTTTCATTGGGTTCGATGATCAAGGGTCCACCAAATCCAGCACTACCTTTTGTGATCTTAATATTCTTATAAGCCATGATTCGTCCCCCCCTATTTCTTAATACCTGCTAAACGGAAATAAATTTTTTCCGTTAAGATACCACGAATGAAAATAACGATCAAACCAACGATGAAATAACGAACCGCTAAATCGGAATAACTTCCAGCGACTTTCTTGACACCTTCCGCAATTCCCATGAAGACGAACAATTCACCGGCATTGGCATGTGGGAACAAACCTGTGATGGGGTGTAAAAACGAAACAGCTGAATCATAAAATGCTGGTTTATATTCTTCATCGACAAAGCGTCCAAATGAATAACACATTGGATTTCCTAAGAACATATCCGCAACCAATGGAAATAAGGTATAACGTAAAATCGCATTTCCGGTTAACTTTTTCGCAAATCTTTCTACCTTTTCATCACCGACCAATTTAATGATCGAGTTCATAAACGTAAGCAAACAAACAACTTGTGGAATGATACCAGTGACCCAACCCGTAAAGGTTTGACCACCAGCGGTAAACAGCCCAATAAAGCCCTGGGCTACACTAGCAATCGCATTCATAAATTTCTCTCCTTTTTTATTTCAAAACTTTTGGCCTTGCACTTTATGCCTGTACACGCTGACCATACAGGCGAAATCGATTGAAATCGGTTTCATGTACATATATATTGATACCATTTCACCTTTATGTAGTCAATATATTTATTTTGAAATTATGTTTAAGTTAAAAAATTCAATATTTTATTAATACATTTGTTCAGTATTATTTCATATGTTGTTTATTCGATATATATGGCATTTTTAATGTAAGCGTTATCATTTCGCAGATTCCTTTTATATCCTTGCTTTGTCTATATTTTCCATAAATAAGCTGGGTCACTGATCTATTTCTATTGATTAGATTGGACTTTTTCGAAGCATAGAATACGCTTTCACATACCATCAAAATATGAATTCTATATGTTCTTATTTTGTATACAAAATACATCCTAGGACATTTTTTCATCCTCGATATCCGCTTCTTTGCATCACACACATTCATGAATTCATTGTTGCTCGTTTTCGCCTATATCAATAAAACGAACCCCCATTTTCTGATGCAGTATGTACGGCTATATTTCATCTGATCACAAAGCTATCCTTAGAAAAGACAATCACTGCCCATATTGGTATATGGTTGTCATAAGCAACATCTCAAGAAGCTTTGGCTACTCCGATCCATGCAGCATATAAAAAGACTGTTGACTTTGTATGTTGTCAACAGTCTCAACCAATCTATGAATTATCCGAAAATTTCGTCTTGTTTTTGACGGATTTGATAGATCAATGTATTCTTATCGATTTCAACATCATCGTAAGTCAATAATTGACCTTTCTTAACGTCTTTCTTCAATACGGCGTTCTTATTGATCAATCCAAATGGAACGAATCCAGCTTCTTTTGCGTGTTCGTGTGTATCGATTGAACCATATGTAGTGTATCCACCGATACCATCCAAATGTTCTCCAGCTTTCATATCTTTCTTAGCTACTGTGATAACTTCGGATACCAATCCACCCTTTGGTACGATTACACCTTCATGATAGATAACAGCACGTCCAATTGTTAATGGAGTTTCCAAGTTACACAAGTGATAAGGACGATACAATGTCCATAATGGTCCTGGACCCATGCTATGATATTGCATTTGATAAGAGATCTCATCATTATCTGTAGATACGGTTACGAATACACCTGGGGCAATACCACGAACGTATTCAACAACACCGTGTTTATTCAAGATACCATCGTCTTCTTTCAAACGATACATATCATTCAATCCCTTAACATCACAAGCGATACCATGACCACCAATTACATCAGGAACCAATCCCGTTGCATTTGACATTGCAGTCATTTCAACCATTGTCTTAGTACCATCTTTGAATGCACATAACATTCTTGGGCTCATCTTACGACGAGTTGCTTCTTCTAATACAGTATCTGGGTTGCAAGCACGATCTAGACGGTTGTTCTTACCTTTACCAATAACTTCTACATTCAAACCAATAGCTGTTGCGAAATCATACAATTCCATAACGGCACCTGGTTCATCTCCGTTCGTACCTGTGTAAACAACACCAGCTTCTTGGGCTAATTTGTTCAAGTAAGGTCCGATAACAACGTCGGATTCAACGTTCATCATGATGATATGTTTCTTCGCTGCGATGGCATCCAAAGCAATACGAGCACCAACATCAGGAACACCAGTAACATCAACAACTACATCAATTTCAGGGGTTTTTGTAACTAATGAAGAATCATTCGTAGCTACATATTTTCCAGCTTTGATTGCTTTACTTGCTTCTTCAACATCGGTTGTTTTAACGATGTCTTCTGGTTTTACGCCACCATATTCAAATGCATGGACAGCTAAATCAATATTAATATCGGCACAAATGGCAGGACGTTCACCTTTGATCATGACCAATTCAGTGACCATTCCACGGCCCATTTGTCCGGCACCAACAACACCAACTTGGATAGGTTTTCCTTCGGCTTCTAATTGAGCCAATTTTCTGTTCATGTTATACATAACTTAACTTTTCCTCCTTTATGTATATCCACTCGACTTTTTACAATGTCATATTAATTCTAATACATTTGCTTGTCAATAGGGAATGTATACTTTTTTTCAATACTTATTCAATTGTAATTTCACCACCGACTTTTAAGTCATCCGCAGTGAATTCTGGACCTTCTAGTTCCATCATACCTGGACGATCAACTTCAGTCTTACCATTAAAAGCAACGGTGCAATGTCCTAAATCACGCAACGTATTGATGGCTTCCCATCCAACGGCCGTGACTTTGTATTTTTTTCCACAAATCGTCATGGTATCACCTGGAGCTGGATCCTCTTTTAATTCACATTTCGTATGTAAAATACTAATGTCAGCCAATTCAGGTGGTGCATCTTCATTAAACATAATAATAAAGTTACATGCTGGATTCAAAAATTCTAGGGCATCGTTCCCCCAACCGGTAATTTTAACTTGGAATTTCATTTTTTTCCTCCTTCCAAATTTTATACATAAAATGTTCGGCCAAAAACATTTTAAAACCTTAGTCCTCTTCTATCGTTTCTGGATGCTCTTCTCTTTCAAAACGCATCTCCAATGCTTCTAAAGCATTGATATAACCTCGATAGAATTTTTGTTTACGATCTGGCATTTCTCTAAATTCTAATAAATAGTCATCGATCGAACGCCCGATCATGGGCTTTCCTAATAATTCTGTAATGGGATGAAACTGTGCAAATATGGTAGAACCTGTCATTGCTTCACCACCTGTAATGATATGTTTCGAATCACAAGCGATGATGACAACATAGCTATTAAAAAACCAACCACGCTTTTGTCCCATCCCCACATTACCTAATTTGTGGACACGACTGACAGCTTTACGATAGCGGCGAATTTGTAAAAAGCCACCAATCATCTGCATGACCATCAATGCCATCGCAATCGCAAACAATAATATCAAATTTTTTGACATGTTTACTTTTCTTCCTCCATAATAGCTAATATTCGATTGACACAACTAATATCCGTAATCAGTACATTGATACGTTTTCCTCGTAAAGCACCTAAGATAGCTCTGGCTTTCTCTTCGCCAACCGCAATGGCAATTCGCGTATCAATTTGGGCTAAATTTTCTTCACTAATAGCCATGACACGGTCATTGAACTCTTTAAATGGGCCTTCATTGCCATTTTCATCAAAGAAACGAAGCATCACATCGCCTACAGCGCCCATTTCTTTATAATGTGCATACTGTTCCGGCGTTATATATCCCGAATCAACCAATGTAGAATGAGAAGCCTCCGTTGAGCCAACACCCATGATCACCGCATGCAACAGAGGAAATAAAGAAGTTACCTCCTCTACTGGTTTTTCTTTTTTCAAACCATCCATTATATCAATGTTACGGAAAATAGCGGGAGCAAAAAATTGAACAGCGCTGCCACCAAATTTTTTCGCAAAAGAATTCGCAATTTCATTCGAATGATAGTTTTGCGTCCCTAATTGTTTGATACCAACACCACCAACTACGGGCACAAACGTACAATCAACAGACTCCACCGAAATATTGACATTGGCAAGATCATACAAGGTATGTCCCATGGAGACACCAATATATTCTTGGTCCTGAAACGTTCTTGAAAAATAAGAAATTGCCTCTTCATATACTTTTTGAAGATGCTCATATCGATTGCCAATTTCCAATTCATCGACAATGACGATTTCTTTTAAATCGAAAACTGCTTCTAATTTTCGTTCTAACTCGCCATACATGACACTGTCTGGATTATCCAATTCAATGCGAACAATATTTCGTTCACGCCCCGCTTTCAACAAACGTGAAACCGTAGCACGAGAAATACCCAATTGATCACAGATCTCTACTTGAGAGAAGCCATCCTTATAATATAAGTAACAACATTTATATATCAGACGAGGATCATCTACAATTTTTTTCATGTAACCGTTTTCCTTTTACGGTTTTATATTAACACGATACTTTTTGTAGTCAATAGATTGTATATTGAACATATGTATAAATAATATTGTTAGAATTTTAACTTATACAAATGTTCAATATAGAAAAAAAGAGTGTAAGACACCTCTCACACTCAACCTCTCTAATACTTTTATTTTACCTCATTTTTTTCAACCATCCAATAAAAAAAGGCCTTGTTTTCAAACAAGACCCCATAAACTTACGCAATGGCTTTAAAAGCCGTATCCAAAGCCGCTAAGATATCATCGATATGCTCAGTACCAATGGATAAACGAATTGTATTTGGATAAATACCCTGATCTGCTGCCTCGGCTTCTGTCAATTGCGAATGGGTTGTTGAAGCGGGATGAATAACCAAAGACTTCACATCCGCAACATTTGCCAATAAGGAGAAGATTGGCAAATTGTCGATCCATTTACGAGCTGTTTGCGCATCGCCCTTGACTTCGAATGTAAAGATCGAACCACCACCATTTGGGAAATACTTCTTATATAATTCTGGTTCTTCAATCGAAGGATGATGAACCGCTTCCACTTGTGGATGATTGTTCAAATATTCAACAACCTTTAACGCATTTTCTACATGACGCTCTACACGCAACGATAACGTTTCCAAACCTTGAATGAATGCCCACGCATTGACTGGAGAAAGTGTTGCTCCCTCATCACGTAATAGGATCGCACGGATATATGTCACAAAAGCAGCTGGTTTGGTTGCTTCATAGAAACGAATACCATGATACGAAGGATTTGGTTCAGTCAACCATGGATATGCATCGGTTTGATCCCATTCATATTTACCACTTTCAATAACGACACCACCTAAAGTAGCACCATGACCACCAATGAACTTCGTTGCACTATGGACAACGATATCGGCACCATGTTCAAATGGACGAACCAAGTAAGGTGTCGCAAAAGTATTGTCCACAACCAATGGAATATGATGTTTATGAGCAACTTCAGCCCAAGCTTCGATATCTACGATATTTCCCAATGGATTTCCTAACGTTTCGATCCACAAACCTTTGGTGTTTTCATCGATGGCTGCTTCCACTTCATCCAATTTATAAGGATCGGCAAATTTGGCGGTAATGCCATACAAAGGCAATGTATGTGCCAACAAGTTATAGGTACCACCATAAATCGTTTTAGCTGCCACGATATTTTCACCCGCTTTCGCTAAGGCTTGGATCGCATAAGTAACTGCTGCAGCACCAGATGCTGTCGCAATCGCAGCACTGCCACCCTCTAAAGCGGCAATTCGTTTTTCAAATACATCTTGCGTAGAGTTTGTCAATCGACCATAGATATTTCCGGGATCAGCCAAGCCAAAACGATCGGCTGCATGTTGCGAATTTTTAAATACATACGATGAAGTCAAATAAATAGGAACTTGACGAGAATCGGTGGCTGGATCGGCTTCTTCTTGTCCGACATGTAAAGCTAATGTTTCGAAATGATATTTTTGTTCTGACATATTGTATTTCCTCCTAGAATTTGTATTCTTTGTTTGTATGGTCATACAATACGCCCACTTTGGCTATTTGTATAATTGGTAAATATAATATTTGCGATAAATGATTTTTATATCTATTTAAAGTACCCAACCAACTCTTCTACATAGGTTTTCGCAATGGGTGATAACACACTATGTCGTTTATAAATATAACCAATCGTCATGGAACTATTGGGATTATCATCATCGGCCTCATAAGGAATCACCACATAATCATCCCCATTTAATTCTTCGGATATGATCCCACTACACAACATATATCCATTCAAGCCAATCATCAG
The DNA here is from genome assembly GCF_033971885.1 of Absicoccus intestinalis. NCBI lineage: Bacteria > Bacillati > Bacillota > Erysipelotrichia > Erysipelotrichales > Erysipelotrichaceae > Absicoccus > Absicoccus intestinalis. Next base: position 8,825 of record NZ_JALBUS010000015.1, read on the forward strand.
ATTCAAAGCCGTCGCTCGATCATTCAATTTGATCTGACGTGCATATTCATTTTCGGATAAAATTTCTTCTGCCAGATAAAACGCACCATCTTCTCCTTGATCAAACGATAAATACGGATAATCCTGTAACTGATTCAAACGAATGCTTTTTTCCTTAGCGAGTGGATGCTCTTTATATACATAGACATATGCATCACACGTAATAATGGGTTCAAACCCCAATCCATTTTCATCCATCAAACGCTGAATGTATTTGCGATTATAATCACTCATATACAAAATGCCAATTTCACTCTTGGAATTGCCCACATCCTTGATGACTTCCATGGTTTGACATTCTTTGATCCGAAATTCATATTTTAAAGTATCAAATTGTTTCACTGTTTCCACAAATGCCTTGACGGCAAAGGAATAATGTTGACAAGAAACGGAAAACTTATGTTTCATCGAACCTTGTGGTCCATATTTTTCTTTTAACAGTTCATATTGTTGATAAATTTGTCGTGCACTCATCAAAAAATCATTGCCCTCATCGGTCAATAGCACACCGCGATTGGTTCGCTCAAAAATCGTGATTCCCAATTCCGATTCCAATTCTTTGATAGCACTGGTCAAAGTGGGTTGAGAAATGAATAATTTCTCTGCTGCTTTATTCATCGACCCCACTTCGGCCGTAACGATCATATAATAGATTTGTTGAAGTGTCATACGGTTCCCTTTCCCTATTTTCTTGTATCGAGTATGGTTTCTGCCCAAGTTTGATAAAACGATGGTTGAAAATGCATCCCATCCTGGGCATAGATGGATTCATTTGCCAATGTATCATCGGCCACATAGATCCATTTTTGTTTTTTGCACATTTTCTTTAACGCTTGATTGATGGTTGGAATTTGTTGCCAACGCGCATCGTTTTGGGTCAACGCCTGGTTAACCGGAATGATCGCACAGATATAGATCTTTGCCTGCGGTACGATCGCTTGGACCTTTTTGACTTCTTCTTGTACCTTGGCCACATATCCCCCTTCATAATTTCGTCCAAGATCATTCAATCCATATGAAATATATACCGAAGTGGGACTGATTTTTTTGATCGTTCCCAAATGGGCATCGATCTTTACGATGGAATCCCCCGTATCTGCCAATACACGACTATCTTCTAAAAAACCATAGGATTGAAAGCCCAACACGCGTGAATCGCCTAAAAAGACATAATCATGAAAGCGGGCAAAGACATTCTCATCGGTGATATTTTCTTCTTTTTCTTTGGAAAATTTTGTGGCAAGCGGTTGCGTTGGCAATTTTTCTTGTTGCTGGATATAACGAAGACCCTCTGTTTTGGTGGGATGGATGGATGAAAAGAACATCAAAAGTATCCATACCAACACCAATCCGATTCCTATATAGATTAGCCTTTTTTCCTTAAAAACCATGGACCTATTATAGCACGCGATACAAATTTTGTTGTGTCCTGATTTTCAAAATGCTACCATAAAGGATAGGAGAATACATATGAAAGTAGCATTTGTGACAGATACAGGAACAGGCATGAGCCCCGAACAATGGAAACAAGAGGGCATCTATTGCCTTCCTCTACAAATTGAATGCGATGGCATTTCCTATGATGAGTTGGAAACGATGAATTATCATCAATTTATCCAAAACCTCCATCAAAAGAAGATCATGAAAACGTCTTTGCCCAAATTAGGACATATCGAGGATTGTTTTCAAGCCATTAAAGACCAAGGATATGACACCGTTTTTTGTGTTCCCATTTGTCGTGGTCTTTCTGGTGCCATGGATGCGATGGAAATGATGGCTCGCCAAGTCGGCTTGGACTTTATCGGTATCGATTGTTATGTGACCGCGGTACTACAAGCCACTTGTATTCGCATGGCCAAACAAATGTATGATCAAGGCATCAGCATGGACATCATTGTTGCCAAATTACAAGCCATCATTGAAACAGGAGACACGATCCTGATCTTTGAAGATCTGCAACACATGCGTCGTGGCGGACGATTGACCCCAGCTGCCGCCCTACTTGGTGGCTTATTACGCATAAAACCCGTTTTGCATCTTAACATTTCCACCCAAGGAAAAGTCGATGTGATGGCCAAACCAAGAACCTTATCCAAAGCTCAAAACGAGGTGATCGAACGGTTAAAAGCACGAACGACGATCCAGGAAGATACCATCTTTTTAGCGCATGTCGATGCCCAAAAGAATGCCGAAGCCTTTGCCCAAAAGATCGAAACCGAAATCAAAGGCGTTCATGTCCATGTGATCGATCTGGTCAGTGCCGTTGGTGTCCATACTGGACTTGGCTGTTTAGCGATACAAGTATTTGATACGAAAGCTTAGAGGTGAGACCATGTATTATGAAATCGAAGGAATCGGTACGATTCCACCCATGTCTTTTGAAGAAGACCAATTGGTCACAGAACGCAAGACCTATGCTTATGACCAAATCAAAGATCTATATATCACCAATTCCACGGCTTTTAGTCCCTATGCGATTCTGAAAGTCAAATACGATGGTGGCATTGACTCCATTCCCTTTAATCGCCATCGTTTAAAAGTCGTCAAACATGCCATTAATGAATGGCGCATGCACAAAGAGCACAAAGAAACACCAACGCTGGATCCTTACCAACAAATCAAAGAACTCAAGGAACTCTTAGATATGGGTGCCATCACCCAAGAAGAATATGATCAAAAGAAAAAGGAATTGCTGCATTTATAAGCAATTCCTCTTTTTTTTAGATGACATAGAACCAAGTTTCATCTTGGGCTAGATCTTCTTTTTCAATCTTATCCTTACCCATATGTAATTCTTGGTTTTGGATCGTTACCCGTGATTCCGGTTTGATGGAGCTAGTCACAAATGCATTGGATCCAATGACAGAATCATGACCAATGACCGTTTTGCCACCCAAAACCGAAGCCCCCGAATAAATCGTAACATTATCTTCAATGGTTGGATGCCGTTTGACCCCATGCAAACGTTGACCCGCACTGGTCGATAAAGCGCCTAAGGTCACGCCTTGATAGATCTTGACGTGTTGGCCAATTTCGGTGGTCGAACCCACCACGATACCAGTCCCATGATCGATAAAGAAATACTTGCCAATCGTAGCCGCTGGATGAATATCAATACCCGTTACAGAATGGGCATATTCTGACATCATGCGAGGAATCAATGGCACATTCAATTCCCATAAAACATGGCAGATTCGATGCACCGTAGAAGCAAGGATACCTGGATAACTTAAAACAATTTCATTTTTGCTGGAAGCCGCTGGATCCCCATCAAAGGTCGCTTGAATATCCGTATCAATGAAACTACGAATCCGCGGAATTTGGGTAAAGAACTGCAACGTGATATCCTTGGCCACTTTGCGCAATTCCCCTTCATTCGCCTTTTCGTATTTTGGATCATTTTTCAATGCGATCACAATTTGTTTTTGCATATTATACATGACATCTTCAACCAAAGCAGATAAAGAATGGCGCATATTGAAGATCTTATAGACTTCATCCCGATAAAAACCAGGAAAAATGATGCGCAATAATTTATTGACAATTTCAATGACCTTCGTTTTATCCGGTTGATGAAACATGGTCATTACGTCCAATTCCCGCTTTTGATTATAGTCGTTCATGACCAGTTCAACGACTTCTTCGACTTCATTGAATTCCAATTCATCCATAAAATTCACCTCTTGTTTCTATTCTAACAAAAGACGATTCACTTGTCGTCTATAACGATTTTAGATTCGCGCAACTCCACTATCACGCGCCGCTTGAGCAACCGCTTTGGCAACCGCTGGGCCCACTTTTGGATCAAATGCTTTCGGAATGATATAATCGGCCGATAATTCTTCTTCCGGAATTAAATTGGCCAACGCTTTGGCCGCTGCCATTTTCATCTCTTCATTGATATCCGAAGCACGCACATCAAAGGCCCCACGGAATACCCCTGGAAACGCTAATACATTATTGATTTGATTTGGAAAATCACTACGACCAGTCGATACGACGGCAGCTCCCGCTGCTTTTGCCTCATCTGGGAAGATTTCTGGAGTGGGGTTGGCACACGCAAAAATGATCGCATCGGAATGCATGCTTCGCACCATATCTTGACTTAATAAGCCCGGTGCCGAAACCCCAATGAAGACATCGGCCCCTTGGATCACATCGGCTAGACTTCCCTGCTTTTTCGCTAAATTTGTGACTTGTGCCATTTCTGCTTTGATCCAATTCAAATGATCGCGGCCTTCATAAATCGCCCCATGACGATCGGTCATGATGATATCTTTAAAGCCCGCTGATAATAAAAGCTTCACAATGGAAATAGCGGCAGCCCCAGCTCCCGATGTCACCACTTTCACTTCTTCTTTTTTCTTGCCCACGACTTTTAAGGCATTGGTCAGACCCGCCAAGGTGATGATGGCTGTTCCATGTTGATCATCATGAAAAACCGGAATATCACAGACTTCTTTTAAGCGTCGTTCAATTTCAAAACAACGAGGCGCACTGATATCTTCCAAATTGATACCACCAAACGATTTGGAAATATTTTTTACCGTTTCAACAATGGTATCCACATCGTTGGAATCGACACACAAAGGAAACGCATCGACATCGGCAAATTCTTTAAATAAGACACACTTTCCTTCCATGACCGGCATGGCGGCTTCGGGGCCAATATTTCCCAATCCCAATACAGCAGATCCATCCGTAATGACCGCAGCCATGTTCCATCGACGCGTCAATGTATAACTTTTCGACAGATCCTTTTGAATTTCCAAACAAGGCTGTGCGACTCCAGGTGTATAAGCAATTGAAAGATCATTCGCATTTCTTACTTTCGCACGAGAAATGACTTCGATCTTTCCTTTCCATTGTTCATGTTGTTTTAACGATTCCTTTGCGTAATCCATAATTTCCTCCCTATATCATTTTTTCTGGTTGTACCGCTGCATCAAATTCATCTTCGGTCATATATCCCAATTTGACTACAGCTTCTTTTAATGAAATGTTTTCTTTAAAGGCCAAATTTGACGTTTGCGCGGCCTTTTCATACCCAATATATGGATTCAATGCCGTCACCAACATCAAAGAATGCTTCAAATTATAGTCCATCTTCGCCGTATTGGCCTGAATACCAACCAAACAATGATCGGTAAACGACTTCATACAATCCGCCAACAAATCCACGGATTGTAAAAAATTATAGGCAATCACCGGCATAAATACATTCAATTCAAAGTTTCCTTGACTCGCAGCCATCCCTATGGTCGTATCATTGCCCATCACTTGTACTGCCACCATCGTTACCGCTTCACATTGGGTCGGATTGACTTTCCCTGGCATGATGGAAGAGCCTGGCTCATTGGCTGGAATGGTGATTTCACCTAAGCCCAACCGAGGTCCGGAAGCCATCCAACGTACATCATTGGCAATCTTCATTAAATCGGCAGCCAATGCTTTCAATGCACCATGGCTAAAGGTAATCGCATCTTTACTACTTAAGGCATGAAATTTATTGGGCTCCGTTTCAAACGAAAGACCCGTTAATTGACTAATGATCCCAGCGGCTTCTTGACCAAATTCTTTGGGTGCATTCAATCCCGTACCAACCGCCGTTCCTCCCAAAGCCAATTGGGAAAGATAAGGCAGAGTCGATTGAATGTATGCCTTGGATTGGACGATCATCATTTTCCATCCACTAATTTCTTGTCCAAACCCAATGGGAACCGCATCTTGTAGATGGGTACGTCCGCTTTTGATCACATTGCGATTGGCTTTTTCCAATTGATCCAACACTTGGATCATATGATCCATGGCTGGAAATAACTGATGGGTAATGGCTCGAACCGCCGCAATGTGTAATGCGGTGGGAAACGTATCATTGGATGATTGTGACATATTGATCGTATCATTGGGATGCAAACGTTTTTCTTGCGCAATTTGATTGCCCCGATTCGCAATCACTTCATTCATATTCATATTGGATTGTGTCCCGCTACCGGTTTGCCAGACAACCAATGGAAATTGATCATTCCATTTGCCCGCTAAAATCTCATCACAAACGGTTTGGATCAATTGGCAAGTGTCGGCATCCAATTTTCCTAATTTTTTATTGGCAATGGCGGCTCCTTTTTTCAAGATCGCAAAAGCCTCAATGATGCCTTGTGGCATCTTTTCTTGACCAATCTTGAAATTTTGTTTGCTTCGTTGCGTCTGTGCACCCCATAATGCATCGGCAGGAACTTTCATTTCCCCCATGGAATCATGTTCTATACGATACTTCGTCATGTTTAGCCTCCTTTACGTGTATCATTATACGTTAATTCTTTCCACAATGTACAAAACATCGTGATAAAACAAGCCAAACCACCGATGACATTGGATATGGGTTCGGCGATAAAGACACCCTGCACCCCTAACCAATGAGGCAAGACAAGCGTCAAAGGAATGACGATGATGGCTTTTCGCAACAAGGAAAAAAAGATCGCATAGCCTTTTCGATTTAAGGATTTAAACATGGTCTGTCCAGTATATTGAAAGACCATGAAGATGAAGGCAAAAAAGTAAAGATGCAACGCTTGACGAGATGGCCCTTGTAATATGGGATCATTGGAAAAAATCGAGATAAAAAACAAAGGAATCTTTTCAATCAACAACCAGATCAAACTGGCATAGACCAAAGTCAAACCAAACATGACCCAAAACGCTTGTTTGACACGTGGATACGCTTTGGATCCATAATTGAACGATAAGATGGGACTGGATCCATCCGTAATGGCCCAAATAGGAATTTCCAACATTTGACGAACACTCGAAACGATGGTCATGACCGATACATACAAATCACCACCACTCAGACTGAGCATATGATTGCATGCAATCTGTACCAGTCCATTGGTCAGCTGCATGATAAATCCAGCTAAACCTAAAGAAAGGATATCTTTTGCACGATAAAAAGCCGAAGGCTTGATCCAATGCAAAGTAATTTCAATTTGGGATTGCGTCAAGAAACGAATCACGAAAATGGCCGATAAGATCTGGGAAATCACCGTTGCGATGGCCGCACCTTCCACATTCAAACCAAAGACAAAAATAAAGAGGGGATCCAAAAGAATATTCGCGATGGCCCCAATCAATACGGTCGTCATGCCTGCTTTGGGATAACCTTGGGCATTGATAAACGCATTCATGCCGGTTGAAATCATGGAAGCAATGGTTCCAATCAAATAAATACGCATATAGGGAAGACTATAGACAAGGGTTTGTTTCGAAGCGCCAAATGCGATCAAGATGGGTTGCGCCAAAACAAACAGAACCAGAGTTAGAAAAGCACCAGTATAGACCAACATCACAAAGGAAGTATCCATGATCTTTTGGGCATGGATGGAATCTTGTTTACCGCGATCGATTGCAAATAAGGGAGCCCCACCACTGGAAAAAAGATTTGTGAAAGCCATGATGATGGTAATGATAGGAAAACAAAGGCCGACCGAACCTAAGGCCAGCGTTCCTATCTTGGGAATGCGACCAATATAGATTCGATCGACGATATTGTAAAGAAGATTCAAAACTTGAGCCACTAACATGGGCATCGCCGTTTGAAAGATATTTTTCGTGATCGATCCATGCGCAAAATCAACTTGTTTCATACACATGTATTATAACAGAAATTGGGCCAATTGAGCGATGGAATCCACAACCAGATCCGCCGCTATGAATTCATCTTTCTGACCATAGCCATACCGGACCCCAATCGCATACACCCCATTGGCTTTGGCACCCAAAATATCCACTTGACGATCGCCAATCATTGCCACTTGACAAAGATCCACTTGCCATTGACACAATGCTTTTTCAATCAAATCAGCTTTCCCTTCTCGATGTGGCTTTTGTAGCTCCGCTTTCATATCGGGCGCATTCACCAAACCAAAATGATCCAAGATACCAAAATGAACAAGGATCTTTTCAACATAATACTTGGGCTTGCTCGAACAAATACCCAAGGTCTTGCCTTGTTGGCTCAATTGTTTAAGCAATGAATCCATGCCCGGATACATCGAACACGCCCATATACCTTTTTCCTCATAAAAAGTGCGATAGGCCTGGACCAAGGCTTTTGCGGTTGTCTCATCTACACCATATGTCTTTTGAAATTCCGTATTTAGAGGTGGCCCAACAAAGTGTTCCAAGGATTTCAGATCGGGTTCTTCGATGCCAATGGTCGATAAAGCATATTGGACCGATTGGGTAATGCCTAAAGCCGATTCAGAAATAGTACCATCCAGATCAAACAATAGATAATTCATGCTACCACCAAAACTTCACTTCAAAACCGGTTTCATTGGAAACAACGGGGATCGAATGCATATCCATATGATCGATCCGAATGGAACCAAACGATCCCAATTCCTTAAGAAATCGAGAAATCATCGAAGCCTCACCTTGAATCTCCATTTCGACCCGGCCATCCATATCGTTACGACACCATCCACTCAAATGCATCTTTTCGGCCAATTGTGAAGCTGTCCAACGAAAGCCGACACCTTGTACTTGTCCCGTAAACCAAATGTGTTTTCTTTCCATGCTTCTAGTATACCATGCGATCCTCTTTTTTAGAGGCCTCGCACGACAAAATATGGATAAATGATCCAATGAAAAAATCCTGGAATGTTCCAGGATCCTCTGCGTTTATCATGCATGAAAAGCTTGTTGGATGACATCTTTTAAGACAATGGAAGATTGTTGAAGTTCTTCTTGTTCTTTTTCATTCAATTCCATCGGAACCAATGTTTCGATGCCATCTTTTCCGACAATAGCTGGCATGCTTAAAGTTACATCGTTTAAGCCATATTCGCCATGCATCGCACTCGATACGGGCAATACGGATTTTTCATCTCGAATAATGGCTTCACAAATACGTTTGACACTCATCGCAATGCCATAGTAGGTTGCTTTTTTCTTCTCAATAATTTCATAGGCACTATTTTTTACATCTTGTGCAATTTTATACATGGACTGTTCATGGTGGAAATGACCACGCATCTCACAAAAATCATCCAATGGGACACCGGATACGCGAACACAGCTCCAAGCCGCAATTTCACTATCGCCATGTTCACCAATGATCATCGCATCGACATTGCGAGGATCCACGGCTAAGTGTTGTCCTAACATATATTGAAGACGGGCTGTATCCAAAACAGTACCCGATCCAAACACACGGTTTTCAGGTAAACCACTCATTTTTTGTGCTACATAGGTCAAGATATCCACTGGATTGGCAACAACCAAAAGAATACCTTGCACATCGCGTTTGGCAATTTCAGGTAAAATGGATTGGAAAATACCAACATTCTTTTTTACTAGATCCAATCGGGTCTCTCCGGGTTTTTGGCCTGCACCAGCAGAAATGATGATGATGGCTGCATCGACAATATCATCATACGTACCGGCATAGATTTGCATTGGTGACGCAAAGGGCAAACCATGACTGATATCTAAAGCTTCCCCTTCGGCTTTTTCTTGATTGGCATCGATCAAGACCATTTCGGAGAATAAACCACTTTGCATCAAGGCAAAACAAGAGGCGGAACCCACAAAACCGCAACCAATCATCGCAACCTTTCGAACATTGACCATGTTTATCCCTCCAATTCAACCAATAAAGCCATTTTAAATGGACCATTTGCTTGTACGGCATGTTTGCCATTCTTTTCAAAACGGAAATTTTCACCCGCATGCACTTCATATGGCTTTCCTTCATAAGTGATCGTGGCTTGACCATCTAACGCAAAGATCAAGGCATTGCCTGGAGCTGCATGTTCGGCCAATGCACAGCCATCATCAAAAGCCATGATCACAAATTTCATCTTATCGTTGGATAAAAGATCCATATTTACGATTTTCCCGGCTTGATAGGGAATCAAATCTTTCAATTGAAACACATCTACATTTTTTAATACTTCATTCATCTTCGTTTCCTCCTTGATCAATATTTCTGTATAAACCGAATCTGTCTCTGCTTCGACACCACTCAAAGTATTGGCAGCTACAAATAAACAATCCTTGTCTTGTAGCGCGTGGCCATTTATTTTTAATTTGCCGGTATCCACGATATACAACGCATCACATGGATATCTCTCCGCTGAGATCGATGTCTGTTTGGCTAAAGAAAAATGGGTGACATCGGCCATTTCTTGATGAGATATCGTGCATCCTGCAACCGGTATGTTTTCATCATACAGTTTCATAGGCTACCTCCTGATTCTTATTATAGAGAACCTAAAAAAAGACCTCGTTGTTTTTCCAACGAAGTCTAACCAAAAAAGCGTTTTATTTCAATTTCGGCCGTCTCGGGGCCATCCGATCCATGAATCAAATTATAAGTCGTAGAAGAAGCTAGATCCCCACGAATCGTACCAGCTTGGGCTTGTTCAAATTTCGTAGCTCCCATCAATTGACGAATCCCGGCAATCGCATTTTCCCCTTCCCAGATCATGGCCAAGACGGGACCTGAAGTCATATAAGCCACCGTTTCAGGAAAAAAAGGTTTGTCAGCAATATGGGCATAGTGTTCTCTTAAAATTGGCTCATCCAACATCATCGTCTTGGCTTGGACCAAATGATAGCCTTTGGCTTCGATACGTCCAAGGATTTCCCCCACTAAGCCACGTTGCAGCGCATCGGGTTTCAACATCACATAGGTTCTTTCTTTTGACATGTTCTACCTCTTTCTAATGTCTTTTCGAAAAGAATACAGACTCAATCCACTCACTAGGATACAAACTAGACCAGCTTCTTTGCTTTGCATCATCCAAGGAAGGATACAAAGCATCGGCATCCATATACCCCCGATCCATAATTTTTTGGATACAACGACAACAAGTCCGCCGATGATCAAGGCAATCAAACCCCACATTGGACGATACATCACCAACAAAGCACACGTACAGGCCACACCTTTCCCACCATGAAAATGGCGCCAAAACGGAAAATCATGACCGAAAATGGTCCCCAAGCCTGCATACAATATGGCCAAGGATGTCGGAAACAACCAATGACTAAGGCCCATCGCAAGAGCACATTTACCTAGATCGCCCAACAATACGATCATGCCCGGTTTGAATCCTAACGTACGCATGACATTGGCCATACCCGGGTTGTGAGAGGCTCCTAAGGTGGCTGCCGAATGGCCGGTATAATGGTAACTAACGACATCCGCCGTTAAAAAAGAGCCACAAAAATATCCAATCAAAAGACAAATCCATCTCATGAAAATAGTATATCATAGATGGTATGAATAAGAATTATGTATATATCGTTGAGTGTGCAGACACCACCTACTACACTGGATGGACCAATGATCTCGAAAAACGTATCCATGCGCACAATGTCGGCAAGGGGGCCAAATACACCAAGAGTCGTCGGCCCGTACGGCTTGTGTATTATGAGACCTTTGCGACCAAACAAGAAGCCATGGGGCGTGAATATGCGATCAAACAATTATCTCGCCAAGAAAAGGCACAGTTGATCAAAGCAGGATCGCCGCAATCAAAAACTGTGCCAAATAATAAAGAACATGATTCACAATGATATCGATGGGACGATCGTTGTTGGTGCCAAAATAGGTCCGGCTCAAGATCAGATCACTGAATACAAAACAAAGGGTTCCACCAAGTAAAAGGGTCAAGGTGGCATCTTGTTGATAGCCAACCATCAAGGTCAAACTAAACAAAGGAACCGCAAACAATACCGTACCATAGATCAAGGAGATTCCTTTAAAGATGCCATATCGCAAATGCATGGTTTTTTCCATGCCCACGATCGCATAGCTTAAGCCCATGGCCACCAACAAGATGACCAATAAAAGCATGGGATGGCCGTATTGGCGCAATAAAAAACAAATCAAAAAGAAGTGTTCGATCGCAAAGGAAATAAAACCCGCAAACGTATATGGATGATCCTGTTTTGGATAGGTCCATTTCATGCCTAACCACATATCACCAAACACACCACAAAATAAAGCGACCAAGATCAGAATGGCCATGGAAGATGGATGTTGAAAAGCTAACCAACATGCCCAACCAAAAAAACCAATCGAAGTGGCCACCTTAAAAAAGAGTGCAGATACTCTTTGATGGTTGATGCGGGCACGCAAGAACAACACCAACATGATCATGCCCCAAAGAATCCAAATCATAAACATTCCCCTCTTCTTGTTCCACTATAACACATTTACGCTATACTGTTAGTGATGGAGGTTTTTTATGGCAAATATTCGGAAGGGTGAACATCAAAAATTAAAGATGTTGTATTTGATGAAGATCTTTAATGAAGAAACAGACGATGCGCATCCATTGACCATGAATCAGATCATTGAGAAATTGGCTGCTTATGGCGTCAATGCCAATCGCAAAACATTGTATCAGGATTTTCAAGAGCTCCAAGATTTTGGCTTGGACATTACGATGAATCGAACCGGTAAACAATGGACCTATAATGTTGGCAGTCGGTTATTTGAGCTGGCCGAATTAAAATTATTAGTGGATTCCGTACAATCGGCCAAATTTATCACCGACAAAAAATCAAAAGAATTGATTGGTAAGTTGGAATCCTTGGCAAGCCATGCCGAAGCGAAACAATTGAATCGACAAGTCATCATTGCCGGTCGCGTCAAGACGATGAATGAGAAGATTTATTATAATGTGGACCGCATCCATGAGGCCATCAATGCCGATAAACAAATCGAGTTCTATTACTACCAATGGACGATCCATAAAGAAATGAAAAAAAAGAAAGAAACAAAATATCATGTGAGCCCTTGGGCTTTGATGTGGGATGATGAAAACTATTATCTCGTTGGTTTTGATGCCCAAGATCAAAAGATCAAGCACTATCGGGTCGATAAGATGAAATATATCGAGATCATTCCTCATGATCGACAAGGCAAAGAACCATTCAAAAAATTTCGTTTGCCCAATTACACCAAAAGCTTATTTGGGATGTTTGGTGGCAAAGAATGCCATGTGACCCTGCGTGCTAAAAATGATATGGTTGGTGTCTTGATCGATCGTTTTGGCAAAGACATTGCGATTGAAATCGTCGATCCAGACCATATTCAAACCACCGTTTATGTCGCTGTTAGTCAACAATTTTTAGGTTGGATCATTGCCCTAGGCAATCAAGTCAAGATCATCGGCCCGGATGATGTGGTCCAACAAATGAAAGCATTGGTACAAAGCGTATCCAATCAATACCAAGACTAAAGAATCCCTAAAGGCATACCTTTAGGGATCTTTCTTAATGATTTTTTTCGGGAATGATCATGACAACGGTATCCGCATATTTGACACAATACGTCGTTACCGAACCAATTGTACTAAACCAGCCATCCTTTGTAGATTTGGTCATGATGATCGCATCAAATTTACCTTTTTTGGCATATTTGACAATTTCTTCACCCGGATTGCCATAAGCTGTTTCAAAATCCACCTTGTAGCCTAGATCCACCAATTCATCATCGGAACTATGTTTCATGACGGACATCATATATTCTTGCGCAGATGTATACTTGGCTTTGAGCTCCATTTCCCCAACCGAATCCGTTACCATGAACATAGTAATTTCCACATCTTCGGGTTTGTAGTTTGCCTTTAACCAATCAATTGTTTGTAGACTACGCCGTGTACCATCAATAGGTAATAATACTTTTTTCATATACCGTCAGTCTCCTTCTCTTTCATTGATATTATACACTCTCCATAAAAAAACACAAAGTATCACAGATACTTTGCGGATAAGCTTTCTAAACTTTTCAAATAAGATTCCACCGGTTCTTTTGCTTCTTTTTCTTTGCACAAACGATCCACTTTTTCTTTGGACTCTTCCGGTAAATGCATCAAAGCAATTTGGTACAAAACTTGATCTTCCTTTTCGGTATGTTCCTTCAACAAGGTGGTATAGTAGTCAATTTCCAAACAAGCTGTAGAAACGGCTTCTTCCGTTGGTTCTTCTTTGCATTGTTCCAAAGCATCGGCCAAACGGGCAATATGCTCTCTACCTTCTTGATGTTCAGGCAACATGACCCCTTGAATGATATCGGTCGTCATCCATACCGTTTCCATAAGTTCCGGAAATAAAATATCTTCCTCTTTCATATGATGATGTTTATCGGCATACTTTCGAGCAAAATCAACCGTAGCTTCAAAATCTTCAATTGGTACATCTTCTCCTGCTTGTAACTGTTTGACCATGGCACGCATGACCTCTAACATTTTTCGTATTTGAATGTGTTCATTCATCATTAAATCAATGGCATACATCGTACTTTCCTCCAACGCGTACATGGTATCATGGTCCTTATAAAATAAACGTTGGAAAACCAACGCTTATTTTAATCGCCCATAAATATCAGCCAGATCACGAATACTATATGCCAATTCATCCGATAAGAAATGGGGAACCAAACGCCACTGCCAATTGCCCTGTGAAGTACCTGGCGTATTGATCCTTGCTTCCTTGCCTTTGACCAAGTAATCCGATAAAGATACAATGGCTAGATTGGCCACCGAACGATACGCTTCCCGAATGAAATCCCATACAAATTGACCTGGATTGTTGGCATCCGTATGAATGTATTTCGAAGCAAAGATACGATCACTTTCATTCAAGGTTTCAAACCATTCCAACGTGGTTGGATTATCATGCGTACCCGTATAAACGACACTATTCTTCTTATGATTATGGGTCAAATAGTAACTATCATGATTCCATCCCGTAAACGCAAATTGTAAAACGTTCATGCCCGGGAAGCCACTCTCTTTTAATAATTTTTCTTTTTCCGGGGTATTGGTGCCCAAGTCTTCGGCAATGATCTGTATATCCGGACAAACCCGTTTCAACACTTGAAAGAAATCCAATCCTGGCCCTTTTTTCGCAATACCGTTTTCAGCGGTTTGATCCTCATAAGGAATCGCACAATATTCACTAAACCCATGAAAATGATCGATTCGCACCACATCAAACCAATTTTGGGCATGTTGCATCCGTTGCATCCACCAATCGTAATGGGTCTTCTTTAAAGCCGACCAATCATAGACTGGATTGCCCCATCGTTGACCCGTAGGGCTAAAAGCATCCGGCAGTGTTCCAGCCACATATTTAGGTAGGTAGTCTTCATCCATCCAGAAAATTTCGGGATGTGCCCACACATCACTGGAATCCATTGCACAATAGAAAGGCATATCCCCAATGATCTGAATGCCTTGGGAATGAGCATAAGCCAATACTTTTTTCCATTGTTTCGCAAATTCATATTGTTGGAAATAATAAAAATTCATTACTTTTTTATTTTCCGTTTCTATTTGTTTCAAATAACTTGGCTTGCGCATGCGTGCCTCTAAAGGCCAATCATTCCAACTTTTGCCTTCCTGCTGTTTTTTGATGACCATATATAAAGCATAGTCTTTTAACCAATACGATGCTTCTTTTTTAAATGTCTCATAGTCATCATCGGCATGAAACCGCACAAAAGCTTGTTTGATCAAGTCTTGGCGATAATTATATAATGCGCCATAATTGATATGTTCCACATCATGACCAAAATCATAGCTATTGCATTCTTCTTCGGTCAATAAACCATCTTGGATCAGATCTTCTAAAGAAATGAAATAGGGATTGCCCGCAAAAGCAGAAACCGGTTGATAGGGCGAATCGCCAAATCCGGTCGGATGCATAGGCAAGATCTGCCAATAAGTTTGTCCGGCTTTTTTTAAAAAGTCGATAAATTCATACGCTTCCTTAGAGAAGCAACCAATCCCATATCGAGATGGCAAAGAAAAAATAGGGTATAAAATACCTGCACTGCGTTTCATGATCATTCCTCTTTTACTTTCGATTTCTATTTTAGCACAAAAGTATGATAGTCTTGTGGTATGGATAAGAAAAAAGTAACCGTAGGGATCTTGGCCCATGTGGATGCTGGCAAGACCACATTAATTGAATCGATGTTGTATCAAAGCCATCAAATTCGTACCTTGGGACGCGTCGATCACCAAGATGCCTTTTTGGATTTTGATGACCAAGAACGCCAACGTGGCATTACGATTTTTTCCAAAGAAGCACACTTCGAATGGCTTGATACCGATATCTATGTCATCGATACACCTGGACACATTGATTTTTCGGCCGAAATGGAACGAAGTCTCCAAGTCTTGGATCTGGCCATTTTGTTGATCAATGGACAAGATGGCATCCAAAGCCATACCAAGACCATTTGGAACTGTTTGGAACACTATCAAATTCCGACGATCGTATTTGTCAATAAAATGGATATTTGTTTTCGCAGCAAAGAGGAATTATTGAATGATCTACCCAATACCTGTATTGATTTTGGTTCGACCGATTATCTGGAAAAAGTCGCCTTAGCAAATGAAGATTGTTTGAATGCCTATATCGAAACCCATACGATTTCCCCCGCTTTGATCCAACAAGCCATCTATCGACGGGAATGTTTTCCTTGTTTCTTTGGCTCAGCCCTGAAACAAGAAGGCATCCAACCCCTCATGGATGCGATCGTACAATACAGTTTGGATAAAGAATACCCTTCTGCCTTTGGTGCTTTGGTCTATAAAATCTCGATAGATGAAAAAGGCCAACGACTCACTCATGTAAAGATCACAGGGGGTACGTGTAAAGTTAAACAAAAGATCAATGAAGAAGAAAAGATCGATCAAATCCGCCTGTACAATGGCCAAGGCTATGAATCGGTCCAAGAAGTATCGGCTGGTACGATTTGTGTATGGACAGGCCCATCGCATTTGGAAGTTGGCCAAGGCATCGGTTGGCAAACCGATTGTCGCGTCCCTACTTTAGAAGCATACATGCATTATGAATTGGTCTTACCAAGTGGTGTGGATCCACTCTCTTTAAAAGACGTTTGCGCCCAATTGTCACAAGAAGACCCACAACTGCATATGGTCTATGATGAAAAACGCAAAAAGATCACTTTACGCTTGATGGGACCCATGCAAATGGAAGTTCTTTCCAAACGCATTTATGAAAAGACCCAAATTGAAGTCGGTTTTAGCCATGGCGACGTCCTCTTTAAAGAAACCATTCAAGCGCCTGTCATTGGGAAAGGTCATTTTGAACCTTTGCGTCATTATGCCGAAGTCCATCTTCAATTGGAACCTCTTGCGCGCCATAGCGGTATGATCTATGAAAGTGAAGTATCCACCAATGCGCTTCCTCAAAATTGGCAGCATTTGATTTTGACCCATTTAAAAGAAAAAGAACATCCGGGCATATTAACCGGAAGTCCCCTAACGGATATGAAAATCACTTTGATAGCGGGCAAAGGCAGTATCAAACATACGATGGGTGGCGATTTTCGCCAAGCAACCTATCGAGCCATTCGCCAAGGTTTGATGCAAGCCAAAAACATCTTATTGGAACCTTATTATGACTTTACGATCCAAGTGCCACAAAGCAGTTTATCCCGCGTCTTATATGATCTCGATCAACGACATGCCAAAGTCGAAGTCCAAGACCACACCATAACCGGAAAAGGACCGGTTCGCACGTTAGCCAATTACCAAAATGAATTAACGGCGATATCCAAAGGCTTGGGTACATTTTCTTGTCGTTTGGCTGGCTATGACATTTGTGAAGATGCTGATACGATCATTGCTCAAAAAGCCTATGATCCCGAAAAAGATCGACGTCATCCAACCGGTTCGATCTTTTGTACCCATGGAGCTGGTTTCTATGTCCCTTGGAATGAAGTTGATGACTATATGCACATTCAACCCAAAAGTGAAAATAGCCAGTCGTATCGCAGTGTCAAATATACCATTTCCGATGAAGAAGCCAAACGGGTATTTGAAAGGACAAATGGAAAGAATACAAATAAAGATAAACACAAGGTAAAGAAGAAAAAGAAAATCGATCTAGAAAAAGTCGAAATCCAACCACAAACCATCAAACCCGAGTGTTTGGTAGTCGATGGCTACAATCAGATCTTTGGATGGGAAAGTCTCAAAGGCCTCCCCTTTGATTCTGCTAGAGATCGACTCATTGATCTTTTAAGTAATTATCAAGGCTATCGCAATTGTTTCTTGATCATCGTTTTTGATGCCTATCGTGTAAAAGATAGTACCCATCGTTCCTATAAAAAAGGCGATTTGGAAGTCATCTTCACCAAATACGATGAAACGGCCGATAGCTATATTGAAAAACATGTATCGGCATGGAAAAAACAATATCGTTTGATCGTGGCTTCCAGTGATGGCTTGATCCAAAACACCATTTTAGCCCATGGCTGTCAAAGAATGTCGGCCAGAGAACTCGAAAAACGAGCCCTATCCACCAATGCCGAAGCATTCAAGACGTTCCATACACTTTGAATGTCCGGGGTCTGGATCTTCCATGCCCCGTTTTTCTTTACCAATGTCATGGTGGCTTTTTTGGTGACCACTTTTGACGTAGATAGATTGGCCTGTATATCTTTGCGACATTGTTTGCCAATGGTCGGAATATTTTCCTTTAAGGACGACGAATTCATCAAATACGGCAAAAGATCCACATACAATTGATTTTTCAAAGCATCCACATCCAGTTTGCGATAACGAATCGTAACTTGGACCTTGGCCTTGGTTTGTTGCTTATTCAGCGTAATCGATTGGATCGAATGCGATTGAACCATTTGGGATAAAGTGTCCCGCATCGTATGATCCACTTCATTCATGACTTGTTTTTGTACTTCCTTATCATCAATGAGCTGGACCTTATCGTTAAACGATGTCTGCATATCAGTCATGGCCAGAGCTTGGATCCATTCTCCCTTTTCGATATCGGTCCAATACGTATCTACCGTTTTTTCCACTTTGTGTTTTTCCAAGATAGCACAACTACTTAAACTAAAGACCAAAAGAGATAGAAAGCATAATTTTAAAAGCGTTTTCATTTGTCTTTATTGTAACAAAAAAGAGCTGTGACAAACACAACTCTTTTTGAAATTCATTAAGCGTTTACTGTTGGTGCTACATAGGTACGAGCAGCCAATTCTTGATCCAAGGCATACAATCCTTTTGGATCGGATCCAAACAAATGATATTTCTTTAAGATATCTTCGGCATTCTTTTCTTCTTCCAATTGCTCTTTCACAAACCAATCATAAAATTGCATGGTTCGATAGTCTTTGACATCGTCTGCCGCTGCATAGATGGTATTGATCAATGAAGTCACATATTGTTCATGTTCCAAACCAAATTTCAATGGATCTTCAATAGAAGCGTACGTCTTATCGGGTTGGTCGATGGCTAAAAATTGAATCGGTTCGCCATTATCGATCAAATATTGACGCATCATCATCGCGTGATCGCGTTCTTCTTGGGCTTGGACATCATACCAATTCGCAAAACCATCTAAGCCTTGATCATAAAAATAATTCGCAAAATCCAAATACAAATACGCCGAATAAAATTCCTTATTGACTTGCGTATTGATCAATTCTTTCACTTTTTTATCCAACATATAAATTCCTCCATTCACCTGTATTATAGTGCTTTTTTATGGCATTTCAACCATGACACGATCTCATCACTTTCATACATTGGCTGACCATTGATAAACAAACAAGGCACCTGTTCCTTGCCACCCACACGAATCAGTGTTTGTCGGTCCTCTTCGTTTTTATGGATGTCATGATACGTGATATCCTTACGTCCTTGCGCTTCAATCTCGCGCATCACTTTTCGACAATAGGGACAGGTTTCAAACATATAAAGATCTAACTTCATTTTGTGTCCTCCTTTCCTTCAATTTTATGCCCTTTTTTTAGAAAGTCGAGTAAAATGAAAGATAGAAGGGAGTCTTATATTTATGTGTACAGTTATTACTTACGCAACCAAAGATCATTATTTTGGTCGCAACTTAGATCTTGAACTATCTTATAATGAAAGTGTCACGATCACACCTCGCAACTATGTATTTACGTATCGTCATGTGAAGGAACAAAAGGCTAACTATGCTTTGATTGGCATGGCAACCGTTGTCAATCAGTATCCTTTGTATTATGATGCCACCAACGAAAAAGGCTTAAGCATGGCCGGTCTCAACTTTCCCAAAAATGCCGACTACAAACCGGTCCAAGAAGGTAAAGTCAACATTGCCTCTTTTGAATTGGTGCCTTGGCTACTGACCCAATGTGAAACCGTGGAAGATGTCAAAGCCAAAATGAAGGATGTCAACATCACCAATACGGCCTTTAGTGAACAATTGCCACCTTCCCCTTTACATTGGATGGTCTCCGATCGAAACCACAGCATCGTCATTGAAGCCGTCCATGAAGGAATCCACATCTACGATGATCCAGTCGGTGTCATGACCAATAATCCACCATTTGATAAACAATTATTTAACTTAAATAATTATCGCTACCTATCCAATCGAACGCTTCCTGAAACCTTTGCGCCTGGACTTGAATTGGATGAATATTCCCGTGGCATGGGCGGTATGGGCTTGCCTGGTGATTTATCCAGTGCTTCCCGCTTTGTGAAAGTGGCTTGGACCAAGCTCAATTCCGTTTCAGGTGCGAGTGAATCCGAAAGTATTTCGCAATTTTTCCATATCTTAGGTTCCGTTGATCAACAACGTGGTTGTTGCGAAGTGGCACCCGATCAATACGAAATTACGATCTATTCCAGTTGTGTCAATGTGGATAAAGGCATTTACTACTACACGACCTATGAGAATTCACAAATCACAGCCGTTGATATGTACCATGAAAACTTAGATGGCGATACGATCATCACCTATCCATTGATCAAAGGCCAACAAATTCATTTCTGTAACTGATCATGCAGATATTGATCTCACCCGCCAAACAAATGAAGCCTTGCGACGATTTTGTTTCGATGACACAGCCTCTCTTTCAAAAAGAAGCCCATCAACTCATGGATCGATTGGCTACCTATTCCTTAACGGAATTAAAGAACTTGTATGCGTGTTCAGATGCCATTGCTCAAAAAGCGTATGAAAGCATTCATCAATACGATCAGGCCCCTATTTATCCGGCATTGTTTTATTTTCATGGAATCCAATATACCTATATGGCACCTGATGTCTTTACCAATCAAGAAATGCAGTATGTCCAAGCGCATGTACGAATCGGTTCTGGACTCTATGGGATCTTACGCCCTTTGGATGGAATCAAAGCCTATCGCTTGGAACTGAATCAAAAACCAGGCATCAATTTGTACGACTTTTGGGCGGATAAACTCGTCCATACGTTTCGTGAGGAACCCATCTTAAATTTGGCCAGTGCTGAATATGCCAAAGCCATTGCCAAATATCGGCCCATGATCGATGTGCGTTTTTATGAAACCGTTGGAAACCAGTACAAAGAAAAAGGGGTCCATGTCAAGATGGCCCGTGGACGCATGGTTCGATATATGGCTGAACATCAAGTCGAAACGATCGAACAGCTATATGCGTTTGATGATCTGGGCTTTATCTATGATCCGAAACAAAGTACGCATCAAACATTGGTCTACAGAAAAGGAGGAAGCTAATCTTCCTCCTTATTGTTGTTTTGGGATTTATACAATAGATCCATTTTCATTTCATAATAACTAGGACTCATATCCAAATAATGTTCATGCGGATTATCAAAACGCAATTCGGAATCCCAGATCTCATTATGGATCTGATCCCATACATATTTTTGAATGTCTTTTAAAGGAACAGGAGCACTGATTCGCTTTCCTTCTTTGATTACTTGATGCTGCAATTCTTTAACGGAATAGTTTTCATAATGCATGTTCTTCCAAGGCTTTTTCGAATCCACATACCGATAGCGTTTGGATGTATCAATGGGTCGTTCATCGTATTTTGTCAACAAATCCGCAACGGCTTTGCCTTCCTCATCAAACACGCGATAGACTTTTTTACGACCTGGATTGGTGATCTTTTCTACCGTCTCACTGATCTTGATCTTTGGAATGCGTTGCCCATCTTTTTCGGCTTCCGCCATTTTATAGACAGCGCCAAATACCGGATCGCTCTTCGAGGTGATCAAGCGCTCCCCCACACCATAACTATCGATGCAGCCCCCTTGATCCATGATGGAATTGATCGTATATTCATCCAAACTATTGGAAGCCACAATAATGGCATCTTCCAAACCAGCTGCATCTAGTTTTTGACGCACTTTGCGAGATAAATAAGCCAAGTCTCCTGAATCCAAACGAACGCCTTTTAAACGTTTTCCCATGGGTTCCAATACTTCTTTGGCTACCCGAATCGCATTTGGAACACCCGAATTCAATACATCATACGTATCGATCAAAAGAATGGAATCATCGGGATACAATTCGGCAAACTTTTTAAATGCCGTATATTCATCTTCTTGATACATGACCCAACTGTGCGCCATCGTACCACTGACAGGAATATCAAACATTTGACCAGCCAACACGGTGGCCGTTCCGACACATCCACCAATATAAGCAGCTCGTGCACCATATACGGCTGCATCCATATTATGAGCGCGACGTGCGCCAAAATCAGAAACAGCTCGCCCTCTGGCAGCACGAACAATGCGACTGGCCTTGGTCGCAATCAAGGATTGATGATTGATTTCGGCTAAAATGGCCGTTTCGACCAATTGGGCATCGATCAATGGGGCACGCACCGTAATGATGGGTTCATTCGGATACATGATCGTTCCTTCTGGAAACGCAAATAAATCCCCTTTGAAATGATAGGTCTTTAAATACTCTAAGAAATCTTCACTAAAGAGGTGTAAAGAGCGTAAATAATCAATGTCTTCTTGATCAAAGTGCATTTGTTCGATGTATTCGATCACTTGTTCCAATCCCGCAAAGATCGCATAGCCACCATTATCGGGATTTTTTCGATAGAAGACATCAAAAGTTACATAATCATTGCGATCTTTTTCTGACAAATACCCATTGGCCATTGTCAATTCATAAAGATCCATCACCATACTAATGTTCCGTTTGTCATAAATCGTTTTGTTCATCGTACTATCCTCGTTCATTGCCCATTATTATACGCCTTATTTACACGGGTTTCCATGTTCAACGAAAACTCTTTACCCAATTCAACAAAGAATCGGGATACACATTTTCCAATACGGACTGTTTCATTTGTTCCGTGACCGGTCCATTTTTGGCCATCTTTTGAAGAATACAAGCTTGTAGTTCTGCTACGCTCATTTGTTCATACGGTACATGCCGCACTTCTTTTGGCAAGGAAATTTCCTTTTGTTTGGGCATATCCATTTGGTAATCAATGGGTTCAAACGTTTCTTGATGATCGGGCAACCAAATTTCTCCGCCACAAGCCGGCAAATCAATCGATACATGGCCGTCTTTGACTTCGATCACTTGTCCGGATAATACCCCGGTATAGATTCCATTTTCAATGGCCAAATCAAAATGAGCCGGTGCTTCATCGTTATTGACCATCACCAAAACATTTCCTCGATAAAAGGCATATTGGCGATTGGTCAACAAGACTTCTTGATACGCGCCATACGATAGGGCAGGCGTGGTTTGTCGTACATGGCCCAATGTCGCAATGACTTGGGTCAATGCGATGTCTTTCCTTTCTTTTAGATTCAAACAAGGGCGTAAATTCCAATCCGAGCCCTTCGTTTTCTTGCCTTCAATGGCCCATTCACTGCCATAATAAATCGATGGAACACCGGGCAATGTATACAACAAAATATGGACCGGAATCAAATGCGCCGGATTGGTCAATTTGGAAGCAATCCGTGATACATCATGATTATCCACAAAATTATACAAGCGAATACCCAATGGATCATTGTGTCCCATTTCGTATAACCGTTTGACGGTATGCGCAATTTCAAAATAATTATGTTCATTGTGTCCAGAATACAAGGCTTTATGCAACGCATAATTGGTCACAGCATGTAAATGTTCTGGATTGGACCAACGATTGTATTCACCATGAATGACTTCCCCCATCAAATAAAAATCCGGTTTGACGGTATTGGCTTTTTGACGCAAAGCTTTCATAAAATCAAAATCCAACACATCGGCAGTATCCAAACGAATGCCATCCACATCAAAGGTATCAACCCAATATTGAATGATGGAACAAATATAGTCGATCACCTCGGGATTTCTTTGATTCAATTTGACCAATAAATCATAGCCACCCCAGTTTTCATAGCAAAAGCCATCATGATAGGAATTGTCCTCCTGAAAATTGATGTGGCAGAACCAATCTTTATATACAGAATTTTCTCTCTTTTTCTTGACATCTTGAAACGCAAAAAAATCACGTCCCACATGATTAAATACGCCATCAAAGATCACATGGACCTTTTTTTCATGACAATATTTCACAAAATCAACAAGATCTTCATTCGTTCCCAAACGACTATCCAAAAGTTTGTAGTCCGTCGTTTCATAGCCATGTCCAACCGATTGAAATAAAGGTCCTATATACAATGCGTTACAGCCAATCGCAACCAGATGATCGACCCATGGAATCAATTGTTTGATCCGGGCCACCGGCGTTGTGTATTCATTCTTTTTAGGAGCTTTCACTAATCCCAATGGATATATGTGATAGAAAACCGCTTCATCAAACCATGCCATATGCATTCCCCCTCTAAATAGATTTATTATAACACAAAAAAAAGAGGTCTTATCGACCTCAAAAAACAATTAATCCACATCCATGACACGGATCATGTTGGTTTTACCGGATTCTCCCAATGGAACACCCGCACAAAGTACGACTGAATCACCCGATTCAACCAAGCCGGCTTTTTTCGCTGCATGGATGGCTGAACTAAACAACATTTCGGTCTTATCTTGTTGCGGAATTGTCAATGGCGATACACCAAACAACAAGTTCATCTGGCAAGCTACCGTCTCTGAGATCGTACAAGCAATCACTTGACGATCGGGATGATAGCTGGCAATGCGACGTCCTGTATAACCGGAAATCGTGACACAAAGGATGGCTTTGGCATTGATGTCTTTGGCTAAGGTAACCGCCGCATGGGAAACGGCACGTGTCTGCGATACTTTTGAGCTTTGTGCACGCAACTTACCAATTTCATTATAATCCACATCTTCTTCGACACGTTTGGCAATACGAGCCATCGTACGACAAGCTAATACAGGATATTTACCATTGGCGGTTTCTCCCGACAACATGATGGCAGTGGTTCCTTGATAAATAGCATTAGCTACGTCATTGGCTTCGGCACGAGTTGGACGTGGATTATGGATCATCGAATCCAACATCTGGGTAGCCGTTACAACGATCTTGCCACGTTTGATACATTTTTCAATGATCTGTTTCTGGATGATTGGTACATCTTCCAATGGAACTTCGACACCTAAGTCACCACGCGCAACCATGATACCATCAGCCACATCCAAGATCTCATCAACATTCTTTACCCCTTGCATACTTTCAATCTTGGCAATGATCTTCATATGTCCACCATGTTCATCAAAGATCTTTTTGATATCCAAGATATCTTGTGCCGTACGCGTAAAGGAGGCAGCACAATATTCAAATCCCATTTCACATCCAAAAATCAAATCTTCACGATCTTTTTCAGAAATAAATGGCATCGATAAATCAATATTGGGGATATTCACACCTTTTTTATTGGAAATGACACCACCATTCATGACTTCACAAACAATATCGGGGCCGTTGATTTCCAATACATTTAAGGCAACCAGACCATCATCGATCAAAATGGTTCCCCCTGGAATGACATCCTGTGTCATTTCTTTATAAGAAACAGAAACACGTTCTTCATTTCCCATGACTTCATCAGTCGTTAAAGTGAAGCGTTGCCCTTCCTTTAATTCAATGCTTCCATTTTCAAAATCACGTAAACGAATTTCTGGCCCTTTTGTATCTAATAACGTCGCAACTGGTAAATCCAATTCATGACGTAAACGAATGACCTTTTCAAACTTCGCTTTGTGCTCTTCATGTGATCCATGTGAAAAGTTAAAACGAGCAACATTCATCCCTGCCTTCATTAACTCAGTGATGGTTTGATCATCTTCACTAGCAGGTCCTAAAGTACAAATAATTTTTGTCTTTCTCATCTTTTTACCTCTCGATTCCTTTAATTCACTAGTATCATACACGATTTTTTTCAAAAATAAAGTAGTAAACGGTTTCAACTTGCGATTTGATTCAAACCTTACATTTTATTGTAAATAATCTTTTAAAAACGCATTTTTGTACCATTCAAAATGGCCATCCAATATGGCTTCGCGTATTTCCTGGGTCAAACGAATGATAAAACGTAAATTATGCATTGTTGCCAATCGAAAATATTCATAACGAATCGCCTTATCTTCAGATTTCTGCATTTCGCGCAATTCCCCTTGTGTATAGCCGGCTTGACAAGTTGGGCAATCGCATCCTTTTTCCAATAAATCATGGGGATGCTGTAAATTCAAATGATAAAATCCATGATGCGTATAGATCCGGCCATGACGAGCTTCGCGAGCGGGTGCCACACAATCAAACGTATCCGCACCTTGTTCGCAACCAATCAAGATATCATCGGGATGAGATAGGCCCAATAGATGTCTTGGTTTGTATTCAGGTAATTCTTCATTGCACCAACGAAGAATATGACCAAGATCGGATTTTTGGAAAGCACCACCCAGACCATAGCCATCAAAATCCATGGCTCCTAATTTTTTCGAGGTGGAACGTCGTAGATCTTCCCAACGTCCGCCTTGAATACAACCATATAGAGCTTGATAATAGCCAAGATCCATACAATGTTTTTGATGTTCATCCAAACTACGCTTGGCCCAGCGTTCGGTCCGATGCATGGCTTCAACATTATACGCATACGAATCGGCTAAGGAAGTGAGTTCATCAAAGGCCATATGAATATCCGCACCGATCCGACATTGGATCTGCATAGATTCTTCCGGACCAATGAAATCCATGTCACCAGTCAAATAATCTTCAAATTCGACCCCGGCTTCGCTGACTTTAGCCAATCGTTGTTCCATGGGCGTATTTTCCAATGGCTTATGGGTATCCATATTGACCACTTTGCCCGATCCCGATCCTAATGACATAACTTGAAAACCACCCGAATCCGTTAGCGTTGGCCCAAACCAGCCGGACCATTTGGCTAAACCGCCACCTTGGGCAATTTCTGGGGAGATATTGCGTAAATGATAGCCATTGCTTAACATGGCCTGACCACCAATGCGATGAAGATCTTCCATGGGCAAAAAAGGAACTTGACCGCGTGTGCCTACACACATGAAAGCGGGAGTTTGAATATCTCCATGAGCCGTATGAATGATACCAGCTCGACCTAAGTGATTGGGTATTTTTTGACGAATTTCAAAAGCAAAATCATTTTGATGCATGCCACATCCTCCTAAAACAAGAACTATTATACATAAAAAAAGAG
This sequence comes from Absicoccus intestinalis, assembly GCF_033971885.1. Taxonomy (NCBI): domain Bacteria; kingdom Bacillati; phylum Bacillota; class Erysipelotrichia; order Erysipelotrichales; family Erysipelotrichaceae; genus Absicoccus; species Absicoccus intestinalis. The sequence goes on from NZ_JALBUS010000015.1 coordinate 36,342, forward strand.
GGCCATGCCCTCTCAAATGATTAGATTTCTAATAAATCGCTATAAACAGCTAACGCTCCATCGGTATCATGGGCCAATACACGTTTCGCAAGTACTTTACCCAATTGCACACCTTCTTGATCGAAACTGTTGATGTTCCAAACAAAGCCTTGGAACATGACTTTATTTTCGAAGTGAGCCAATAATGCACCCAATGATTCTGGATTCAATTGTTGACCAATGATGATGCTGGATGGACGACCACCATCGAAATTCTTATTTGGATTTTCATCGTCTTTACCACACGCAAAAGCAACAATTTGAGCTGCCACATTCGCATCCAATTTCTTTTGTGAAGTAGAACCTTCAATTACAACATCATTACCAATTTGACTGTCTTTGAAACCAATGAATTGAAGCGGCACGATGGTCTTGCCTTGATGCAGCAATTGATAGAAAGAATGTTGACCATTGGTTCCAGGTTCGCCAAAGATGATAGGTCCAGTGACATAATCGACTTTCTTCCCAAAACGATTGACGGATTTACCATTGGATTCCATATCCAATTGTTGCAGATGAGCTGGGAAGCGAGACAAAGCTTGAGAGTAAGGCAATACGGCCGTTGTCGCATAGCCAAGGAAGTTTCGTTCATAGACACCAATCAAAGCATCCAACAACGCAGGGTTTTTCAAAATGTCTTTTTCTTTTGCGGTTTCATCCGCTGCATGGGCACCAGCCATCAAACGAGCAAATACTTCGGGTCCAAATGCCAACGATAATACGCAGCATCCAACGGCAGAACTGGAAGAATAACGACCACCAATATAGTCATCCATATAGAAAGAATCTAAGAATTTATCATTGTTGGCCAATGGAGATGTTTCACTTGTACAAGCTAACATATGTTTGGAAGGATCCACACCGGCTTTTTTCAATGCATCTTCCACAAAGGCTGCATTTGTCAATGTTTCCAATGTTGTTCCCGATTTCGATACAACGATGAATAAGGCATGTTCCACATCAATATTATTTAATACTGCCGATGCATCATCAGGATCGACATTGGAGATGAAAGCGGCCTGCATCTTTAACGTGTGATTGGTCTTTGCCCAGTTTTCCAAAGCTAGATATAAAGCACGAGGTCCTAGATCACTACCACCAATTCCGATTTGAACAACCGTTGTGAATTTTTCACCCTTGCCATTGACGATCTTACCAGCATGAACATCATTCGCAAATTTGGCGATACGATCTTGTTGAGCTTGATAGAATTCACGTTTATTGACTCCATCCACAACAACATCTTTACCTAATTGTCCACGACACAATTGATGAAGAACCAAACGTTTTTCACCCGTATTGATGATGGCACCATTGTACAATTCTTCATATTTTTCCGTTAATTCTGCTTCATCGGATACTTTTTGTAGAACAGCTAAGATATCATCATCCACTGCTTTTGCCGCAAAGTTATATGCCATCTTTTCAGCCATTGGTACGCTATAATTTTTGACACGCTTAGCACCCGACTCTCCTGACATCACTTTACGAACATCCACTGCTTGTACATTTTTTAATGCTTGATACGAATCCAACGCATCAAAATTTGTCCAATTTACCATGAAATTTAAACCTCCTTGTGTATCACACAAATATCACTATTATGATAGACTATTTAAGCATTTTTTCCAAGGTTGACATCATCGAAAGAATGTTGTTTTATGGAAATATTAGAAGGTGGGTGGAAGAATGATTCTAAATTCTATTTTTTAAAAAATAAATAATAAAAGGAGGAATCATTCATGTTACAAATTCAAAATTGTACGCTACTTCACACCAAAGATGGCCATCAGCTGATGGATTCTTTTTCTATGACTGCCAATCCTGGCGACAAGATCGTTTTGATTGGGGAGGAAGGCAATGGCAAATCTACCTTTCTGAAATGGATCTATGATCCACAAAACATTCAATCGTATATTGAATATCATGGCCAATGCATCCATACCAACGAACGATTGGCCTATTTACCGCAACAATTACCCCCACACGATCAAAATTTGACCATCTATGCTTATTTTTGCGAAAGCGATGCCTTTTGGGATCTTCAAACCAAAATGGGAAAATATGCCAAGACGCTGGGTTTGCCTGCCGATCTTCCCTTTCGGGATCAAAGCATGGCTACCCTTTCTGGTGGAGAAAAAGTCAAAGTACAACTTTTACGCCTGTTGTTGGAAGAACCAACCTGTATCCTTTTGGATGAGCCTTCCAATGATCTGGATATCGATACGCTCGAATGGTTAGAATCCTGGATCCGTAGCTATCCAGGCATCTTGCTTTTCATCAGTCATGATGAAACGTTAATAGAAAATACCGCCAATCGGATCCTTCATTTTGAACAATTAAAAAAGAAAACCCAACCGAAAATCACTTTGTTTAAAGGAAATTATGCGACCTATCTTCAAATGCGTCAACGGGCTTTTGATCGCCAAAAACAACAAGCCCAAGAACAACGAAAAGAGAAAAAACAACGCGATGCTCGTTTTCAACGCATCCAACAAAAAGTGGAATATGCACAAAATACCATTAGCCGACAAGATGCCCATGGTGGACAATTATTGAAAAAGAAGATGCATGCCGTCAAATCATTGGAACATCGATTTGAAAAAGTCGATGCGAATATGTTGGAAATACCGGAACAAGAAGAAGCCATTCGCTGGATGTGGATGGATCCTACCCCCATTCCAACCAATAAACAAATCATTCATCTGCATCTGGATCGTTTAGAAACCAATCGTATATTGGCCAATGACCTTGATCTATCGATCGTGGGACCAGAAAAAGTTTGTATCATTGGTAAAAATGGAGCGGGTAAATCCACTTTATTAAAACGAATCTATGCACAATTGACGATAAGAGACGATCTAGTTGTTGCGTACATGCCTCAAAACTATGCGGACCAAATGGCTTTTGAACAAACTCCTGTTGCCTTTTTAAGAACCTATAGTTCTAATCTAACCATGATTCGTAATGGGTTGGCGGCTTTAAAATTCACCCGAGAAGAAATGGAACATGCCTTAAATGACCTATCCCAAGGACAACTTGCCAAGTGTTTTCTATTGGCAATGGGACTAAAACAAGCCAATGTATTGATCTTGGATGAGCCTACACGGAATTTGTCACCGTTATCCAATCCTTTGATTCGTTCCATGTTCCAACAATTTCCGGGAACGATCATCAGTGTATCCCATGATCGTAAGTATATTTCAGAAGTCTGTGATACCGTTTATGTTTTGGACGAGCATGGCCTCACTAAAAAATGACAGATTGACCAAAAGGACATGGGATCTTTTTTCCTTCCACATAGCGCTCTAAAATATTGGAAGCCTTGCCATCATAGATAAATTGTTCCAATTTTTCAAAAGGTTCTCGTTGCAAGAAGCCAGGCATTTCTTCGGTTTCAATGACCAAGGCATCAAAGGCATATCCAGCCTCAAAGCTACCTACCTTCCCAAAGAAGGAGCCACTTTGTTTCGTTGCCAAAAAGAGGGCTTGTGGCAAAGTGATGGCTTTGACTTCCGGATGCTGCATATGATAAATCTTGGACAATTCAATGGATAGGGCAATATGGCGATTCATATCGGGTGTGTGACTGCCCGCAATATCACTGGCAATGCAACATCGAAGACCTAGGTCTAGATTTTCCTTGAGGGGCATGATACCACTGGATAGATCGGCATTGGATTGAGCACAATGACACATCATCACGTCTCGTTCTTTCAATATCGCTTTCTCCGGTTCGGATAGATGAATACAATGGGCCATGATAGTCTTGCCTTTGGGCATCAAGCCAAAGGCTTCATAGACCTCCGTATACGTAGGAATGTTGGGATGCAGTTCTTTGACCCAGGCAATTTCACTTTTGTTTTCGGATAAATGCGATTGCACCGGTAAATCATACTTTTTGACCAATTCGCCCAATCCCCTCATTAAAGCCTCGGTGGTAGAAGGGACAAAGCGTGGCGTAATGATATAGTTTACATTCTGTAAGGTTGTTACTTTTTGGATCAATTCCTCGGTATCTTGTAAAGATTGGCTTGTATCTTCACACAAATAGTCGGGACTATTCCGGTCCATGTTGACTTTCCCGATCCAGGCTTTTAAACCCGATCGTTCGCAAAGTTCCATCAAACGCCAAGTGGCTTCTTTGTGCAAGGTCGCAAAGGCAGAAAACCGCAAGGTTCCATTTTCCCATAGGCGATGTAAAAACAATCGATAGGATCGATCCGCAAAGTCCATATCCTTATATTTTGCTTCCATGGGGAAGGTATAGGTTTCCAACCAAGGCAACAGTTCTTTATCAAAGCCAATCCCGCGATTAATATATTGGGGTGCATGAATATGCAGATCATTGAAGGCTGGAATGATCAATGCATCGGTATGATCGATGACAGTTTCGGTTTGATACTTTGGTGGTAAGGCTTTATAAAAGGTTTTGACTTTTCCATCTTCCACAACCAGATATTCGTTTTTTCGAATCACCATTTGATCCAAGGAAGGTGTATAGATAAAATTTCCTTTGATGATCATTCCGCATTCACTTCTTTCTGTTTTAGGGCAGGAGCCTCTTCAGGCAAGATCAAATTCAATAACACGGCACTTAATCCCCCAACAGCGGTTCCACTGCTTAAGAAATATTGGACAACGGTTGGAAAACTTGCCATGGCATCGGCTGAAATGACCATGCTTGAAACGTTAAATACAATCGATAAGCCAATGACCAAGATGCGTTTTTGGCTCATTTCTTCTTTCATGACGATCTTCAATCCATTCGCAATCAAGATCTGACAAATGACCAAGAAAACACCACTGATGACACAGCCAGGAACCGAAGCAATGACTGCCATCAATTTCGGACACAACCCCATCAAAGAAAGCAAGATACCACATGTAATGACAACCGATCGACTGCCAATTTTCGTGATGGAGATCACACCGGCATTCGATGAATAACCAGTCAATGGCGTACCACCAAAACAAGCACCTAATAAACAGCCAATGCCCTCACCAATCACGGCACGATTGAGGCGTTCATCCGTTAATTCTTCTCCGGTCACATCACTGACGGTAAACCAGACACCCGTTGTTTCGATCAATACGATAAAATAGATAAAGATCATCAGAATACAAGAGGATGCATCAAACTGCGGTAGACCATAATGAAAGATCGATGGAATTTGGAACCAAGCCGCTTGACCGACCGCATCAAAATGTAATGTACCCATGAATCCAGAAACCACACAGCCAATGACCAAAGCGAAAATCACCGAAAACAAACTGATGTATTTATGTTTGTATTGTGTCTTGTATCCATATACATTCAGGATCAATAAGACGATCATCGCACTGAGTCCGGGAATCAAGTTATTCAATAGTCCTCCGGAATTACTGATCACACCACTGGCAGCCGTAGAAGTTAAAGAAATTCCTACGATCATGATCACCAAACCACCAATATAAGCTGGTACACATCGATGAATGATCTTTGCGAATACTTTCGTAACACCTAATAGACATAAGAGGATGGCTCCGGGAATCAAACTACCGACCAATACATCCATTCCTTGGGTAGAGCCAATGGCTGCCAATGCACTCAATGCAACAAAGCTCGATCCTTGAACGACAGGTAATTGGATGCCCAATCCGGTTTGGATGATAGTGGCCAAACCACAAGTAAAGAAGCACATTTGGATCAGATAACTCGCATCACTACCCGATAAGCCAATCATCCCGGCTAATAAGATGGGAAATACATAGAGATCCATCGATAAAATGTGTTGAAATCCTAAGAATATGGCTCTTCCTGGTGAGACATGTTCATTGATACCGACAATTAAGTCTGCCTTTTGCTTCATTTTTCTTACCTCCCTGCATACGCAAAAAGGTGCCTCTTGTTTAAGAAGCACCTTTGCTGGCTATTTTATTCATGAATAAAAAACAAAAAGAAAGAAACGAAATTCCATTTTGTTGAGAAGGAAAATGGAAAAGCTTCTTTCTTCTATCTATTTTATATCACATTCAATGAAAACAATCAATCTATTATTGTAAAAAATTTACATGAGTGTAAATTTTTTACATATAAAACTAATGAATCTGTTTATCCTTAAATTGTAGACGTGCTAAGGCTCGGGCCATGGCCGCTTGAGACATGCGATATTCACGTTGCGATTGTTTTTGACGCATTTTTTCTTTGGCTCGTTCTAAAGCTTCTTTCGCTCTTCGCTCATCCAATTCCGACTGCGTCTCACATGTATCGACAAGGACTTCGGCTTGATTGTCACTAAAGATCATGGTGCCAAAGCCACTGACGACCTTGATTTCAGAGCCATCTTCTTTACGAATCTTTAATTCTCCTGGCGTAATGGCATAAATCGTTTTCGCATGATGCGCTAAAAATTGTTTGGATCCCTGCGGCGTATGAATGGTTAGTACTTGAGCTTTTCCTTGAAAGAAAACATGATCACTGGCCATGATCTTTAAGTCAAATAAAGCAGGCATATCATTCCACTTCTTTCGCTTTTTCGATCACTTCATCAATGCCACCGACATTGAAGAAGGCACTTTCAGGATATTGATCCATTTCACCATCCAAGATAGCACGGAAGCCTTTGATGGTTTCTTTTAATGGTACATATTTACCTGGAATGGAAGTAAATTGTTCCGCCACATGGAATGGCTGAGCCATGAAGTTACGTAAACGACGAGCACGCGCAACGATCGTCTTATCTTCATCACTTAATTCTTCCATACCTAAGATGGCGATGATGTCTTGTAACTCTTTATACTTCTGAAGATACTGCAAGACTTCCTGTGCGGTATCATAATGTTCCTTCCCCACAATATCTGCTTGTAAGATACGAGAGCTGGATTCCAATGGATCGACGGCTGGATAAATACCTTGTTCAACGACTTTCCGTGACAAGACGGTTGTCGCATCCAAATGTTCAAAAGTAGTGGCTGGAGCTGGGTCGGTCAAATCATCAGCCGGAACATAGACAGCTTGTACCGAAGTAACCGAACCATTCTTGGTCGATGCGATTCTTTCTTGAAGCTGGCCCATTTCATTGGCTAGTGTTGGTTGATAGCCAACGGCCGATGGCATACGTCCCAACAACGAAGAGACTTCCGATCCGGCTTGCACAAAACGGAAGATATTATCAATAAACAACAACACATCTTTGTGTTCCACATCACGGAAATATTCGGCCATGGTCAATCCCGTTTCGGCTACACGCATACGAGCACCTGGGGATTCGTTCATTTGACCAAAAACCAAAGCGGTATTATCGATGACACCCGATTCACTCATTTCGGTCCAAAGGTCATTTCCTTCACGGCTTCGTTCACCAACACCGGTAAAGATTGAATAGCCTCCATGTTCACTGGCAATATTGCGAATCAATTCCTGAATCAATACGGTTTTACCAACACCGGCACCACCGAACAAACCAACCTTGCCTCCCTTGGCATAGGGTGCAATTAAGTCAATGACTTTGATACCCGTTTCCAAAACTTCAGTGACAGGGGATTGATCTTCAAACTTTGGTGGTTTTCGATGAATTTCCCAATAGGTATCGGTATCAATGGCTTCTTTTCCATCGATGGTATCGCCTAATACATTAAATAAACGGCCAAGGTTTTGTTTTCCGACTGGCACTTCAATACCCATGTCTTGGGATAAAACAGGCATATCTTTTTGAAGTCCTTCACTGGGTGACAACATGATGCATCGAACCGTGTCGGTTCCCACATGTTGCATGACTTCCATGATGCATTTCTTGCCATGGTTATCCACCTGCAAGGCCGTATGGATCAAGGGCAATGGTGTCGATGGAAAATGAACATCGACAACAGGCCCCATAACTTGTGTGATTTTTCCTATTTGCATGTGGCACGTCTCCTTTTCTTTTCTAATTGTTGTTTGCGCGCCTTTGCCCCTGCCGCTACTTCGGTAATTTCCTGGGTGATTTGCGCTTGTCTTTGACGATTGTACTGCAACGACAACTGGGCCAACAAATCTTCCCCATTCTTATTGGCTGAATCCATGGCTTGCATACGGGCAAAGTGTTCGGCGGCATACGATTCCACCAAACAACTATAGATATATCCGGCTAAATAATCGGGAATGACTGTATTCAATACAACTTTAGGATTGGGTTCCAATTGGTAGTGCATCGTCGTATCACCACCAACTTCTACATCGCGATTCAAGCGATACAATGGCAACAATTGATCGATATCAGGTACAAATTGCGTGGCATTTTCCATTCGTGTATAGACGATATACAATTCATCGATTTTTTGATTTTCAAATAATTCCAACATCTTACTGGCAATGGAACGTGCTGTGGGCAACGTTGGATTTTGCGCGGTATATAAGAAACTTTCTTCGATTGGAATATGACGACGTATAAAATATTGACGTCCTACTTCACCGACCATATAAAGTTTATACGACTTAAAGCCTTTCAACATTTGCTCGGTCATCTTTAAGACGTTGTGGTTATAGGCACCCGCTAAACCTTTATCGCCCGTTACACAAAGAATGGCACGACGTTGATTGTCTTGATCGATGTATTCACGTTCATCCAAATAGGGATGATGAAAGTTTTCGGGCAGACTTCGTAAAATGGTCAAGATGACTTTTTGCAGAGAATGGAAATAAGGTTCTGTATTGGCCAAGTTTTGTTTGGCTTTATTCATCTTTGTTGATGAAATCATATACATCGCCTTCGTGATCTTCATGGTCGATTGGATACCGGTCATGCGGTCTTTTAATTCACGAATGGCTGACATGTTCCGATCCTCGATAGTCTTTGGCTGCCTGGATGATGCGATCTTTTAGATTGTCATCCAATGTACCCGTTGTATGAATTTCACGAGCCAAATCCGCATGTTCACGATCCAACCATGCCAACATGTTTGTTTCTACTTCTTTTATTTGATCAACAGGTACATCACTGAGTAGATTGGCATCCGCAATCACCAATGCCATGATTTGATCGGCTTGATCCATGGGATGATTCAATGGTTGTTTTAAGAGTTCCATCAATACTTGACCATGCGCAAGTTGACGTTTGGTCGTTTCATCCAGATCGGAAGCAAATTGCGTAAATTCTTTCATTTCGCGATATTGGGCCAAATCGATACGCAAAGAGCCGGAGGCTTTTTTCATGGCTTTGGTCTGTGCAGCTCCACCTACACGAGAAACCGACAAACCAACGTTGACGGCTGGTCGTTGTCCTTCAAAGAACAAATCACTTTCCAAGAAGATCTGACCATCGGTAATAGAAATCACATTGGTAGGAATATAGGCACTGACATCTCCGTCTTGCGTTTCAATGATTGGTAATGCGGTAATGGATCCGCCACCTTTTTCATCCGATAATCGACTGGAGCGTTCCAACAAACGAGAATGCAGATAGAATACATCGCCGGGATACGCTTCACGACCAGGGCTTCGACCTAATAATAAGGAAATCGTACGATAAGCGACCGCATGTTTGGATAAATCATCATAAACAATCAATACATCTTTGCCTTGGTGCATAAAATATTCCGCTAAGGAAGTGGCTGCATAAGGGGCGATATATTGTAAACTTGGCGCATCAGCAGCGGTCGAAGTGACAACAATGGTATAGTCCATCGCATCATTCTTTTTCAAGGTATTGACCAAGTTCGCTACTGTCGATGCTTTTTGCGCAATCGATACATAGATACAAATACAATCTTTCCCTTTTTGGTTCAAGATCGTATCCAACGCAATCGATGTCTTACCTGTTTGTCGATCGCCAATGATCAATTCACGTTGTCCACGACCAATAGGGAACATGGAATCAATCGAAAGGATCCCGGTTTCCAATGGTGTCGTGACGGGTTTACGATCAATGATGCTTGGGGCTGGTTCTTCCACGGGACGCATTTCCACCGACTCAATTTGGCCAAGGCCATCAATAGGATTTCCCAATGCATCAACGACTCGACCTAAAAAGTCAGGGCCGACGGGCATACCAGCTTGTAACTTTGTTCGTGAAACTTTCGTTCCTTGCCCAATCAAACCATCCGTATCAAACAAGATGACTCCGATGCCATCATCGTTAATGTCTTGGACCATTCCTTTGGTTCCATCTTCGAAGACAACTACTTCACCATACATGGCATGTTCGATCCCGGAAATGGTTGCAATCCCATCACCAATCGTTTCTACATAACCAACTTCATTTTGCGTGGCTTGTGTTTGAAATTGTTCAATGGCTTCTTTTAAAATTGACATCAAGCTGCCATCTTTTTTCATGCGTAAGGCCTTGTCCCGAGCTGCTTTGATTTGATCTGTTAACTGTTCTTGACGAGAACGCGTTGACCAATCGTATTCATCGTTACCAGCGTGAAGGATGAATCCACCACGCACGCTCGGATCTAATTCTATCTTTAGCGTAACATTCGTACAATCATACTTTTCTTTGAGAAAGGTTTTGATCTTATCGGCCTGGGCAGAGGTTGGACGTGTCACACATCGCAGTGTAGCGGTTAAATTTTCTTGTTTCATATCCATTATCCTTTATCCATTTCTTTAATAAAATCATCATATAACGAGGCATCGCTTTTTTCGCCCACTACTTTTTGTGCGGCTTGATCAATCAAGGCAGCCATTTCATTTTGTGCTTTGGTCTTTTCTTGATTCATCGCTTCTTGGGTCTTTAAGCGTGCTTGAGCAATCATTTCTTCTGACTTTGCATTGGCATCCGCAATGATTTGTTCATATTGTAAAGAAGCTTGCGTTTTCGCTTTGGCTAGCTCTTCCTTACATTCTTCGTGGATATTTGCCAATTTTTCATCGGCTTGGGCCTTTAATGCGTGTGCCGCTTCTTTATCTTTAGCAGCATCCGCAAAGGATGAGTCAATTTCGTCATTTCGTTTGGCAATGATTTCACGAACGGGTTTAAACAAAAATTTCTTCATCAATGCATACAATACAAGTAAGTTAATGATTGTCCAAATGAGATTGGAATCAATACGTAACATACTACTTCACCATGAAGATGATCAAGATACCCAATACGAAACCGTAGATGGCTGTTGCCTCGGCCAATGCAGATCCTAACAATAAGTTACGCATAATTTTACCATCTGCTTCAGGTTGTTGAGCAACGGCTTTTACGGCACTCGATGTCGCGATACCAATTCCCAATCCACCGCCAATAACGGCCAAAGCTGCCATACCTACTCCAATTGCTGTTAAACTCATTTTCTTTTCCTCCTATTTTATTCTGTTGCTTCCGCAATAAACAATGATGTCAAAAAGACAAATACATAGGCTTGTATAAAGCCATCGAAAAAATCAAAATATAAACTAAAAATACTTGGGATAAATACCGGAACGACCATCTTGATCAATTCCATGATGACAAAGGCACCTAACACATTTCCAAATAATCGCATACAAAGGGAGAGAGGTCGAGTAACCAACTCTAAAATATTGATAGGTGTAACAATTGCCATGGGTTGGGCAAAACTTTTGATCCAACCTTTTGTGCCTTTGGCACGAATGCCACTCACTTCAATCAGTACAATGCTCATTAAAGCCAACGCAATCGTAACATTTAAATCCTTGGTCGGTGGCTTCAATCCAAATATACCAATTATATTGGCTAAGCCTATATATAATAGGACCGTAGAGATATAACTGCTATATTCTTTGGCATTGGGACCTAACATGGATTGTGTAAAGGAATCCAACCATGTAACGATAAGCTCGGCAACGACTTGTCTTTTACTTGGATCATGAACACGAAGCCCATGAGTGAGCCAAATAGCGATTGCGACTAATATAGCCATAACGATCCAACTCACAACGACCGATTCCGCAATCGCAAAGGGGCCAATTGTGAATACCGTATTGACTTGTAGCTGCTTCACTAATTCTGTGGTAAATTCTTCCATTGTTTTAGAATCAGCACCTCCTCTTCGAAAAAACAGAATAAGGCTAGTGATCCACGTTAACTCGTGAACCGACTAGCCTCATCGCGGGTTAATGTTCCTCTTGTTTTTTCTGATAATCTGCATTGTACGCTCATTAAAAAGGAGAGTCAATCGTTTTTTAGGCCTGATAACGGTTACATTGCAAGAATAAAACAGATGCTTAGAGTCTTTATCAAAATATAGTGAGAAATAGCTTCCTAGATGCGATTTGTAAGAAAATATGATAACATTTCTTTATGAATTCACTATTAATTGAACAAATCAAAATGATCATCGATGATTCGTTACCGCCTATTTCTAATATTTCTAATATATTAGCTCTATTGTTCTATGAATTAGACGATGTCAATTGGGTTGGTTTGTATGCTTGTGATGATCAAAAAAAAGAATGTACGTTAGGGCCCTTCCAAGGAAGAGTGGCTTGTACACGGATTGCTTATCGATCAGGTGTCGTTGGTACTTGTGCCGATACCAGACAAACCATGCTGATCAATAATGTACATGAATTTGCAGGACATATTGCTTGTGATGCTGCCAGTCAATCGGAATTGGTCGTTCCTCTGATTCATGCGGATCGACTGCTTGCCGTATTGGATATCGATTCCCCTACGTTGAATCATTTCAATACGGACATCAAAGAAACGATGGAAGCTATAGCTCCTCTTTTGGCCCGTTTGATTGCCAAACAATACAATCTATAGATGGATGAGCCTTTACCTATTATATAGGTGCTCATCCTTTTTTATGAACGATGAATTGTCAAATTAAGTGCAACACGATGTATGTGAGTCTGTTTCGTTCATAACTTCATTTGGTGTCTTATAGCCAGGCACTTTCGTGGCCGACTATTCATCAGTTCAAGATTATGCTTTAGCTCATCTTCATCGACAAGTGATAGGTCCATTCCTTTCGGATAGAATTCTCTTAACAGTCCATTGGTGTTTTCATTTGTTCCTTTTTGCCAGGCACAGTA
>NZ_JALBUS010000016.1:0-46449 GCF_033971885.1 Absicoccus intestinalis
TTTGACAACCTCCTATATTATTTTGTTTACGGCTGGCGGGCCATATTCATTGTAGTATAGGAGGTTGTCTTTTTTAACACTAAAAGGTCTACCACCACGCACATAGCGCGTGGTATTCGCTACGCAATTAAAAATCCCTAAAGAAAAGAGCTTTAGGGATTTTTTTAAGCATCACTTTTGGTTTTACGTTTTGGTAAAGAAATACGTACTTCTTCAATTCGATTTTTTTCTAATTTGATTACTTGAATACGCATTCCATCATCCAGGGTTATATAATCATTTACTTTAGGTAATCGTCCCAACGTATCAATGACCAATCCACCAATCGAATCATAGTTTTCACTATCCAATTCAATATGAAGAGCATCATTCAAATCATGTAAGCTCATATAGCCTTTCACATCATACACACGTGCACCGACTTGACGAATATTGGCTTGTTCATGCATATCATATTCATCTTGTACTTCACCAACAATTTCTTCAATGATATCTTCCAATGTGATGATTCCAGCCAATTCACCATATTCGTCTAAAACAATGGCTAGATTAATAGTGGATTGTCGCATTTCCAACAATAGGTCTGAAACCAATTTATTTTCATAGGTAAAAAAAGCTTTTCGTAATATCTTTTCAATATGAAAGTTTTCGGGATCTTCGATCATCAATAGATCTTTCATATTGATCAAACCAACGACATTATCGATGGAATCTTCATAAATAGGAATTCGCGTAAACATTTCTTCACGAAATAAGGATAGTAAATCTTTATAGGAACTGTGTATATCAGCCATGACAACATGAACACGTGGAACCATTACATCTTTTGTTTTTACATCACTAAAATCAAAAACATTGTTGATGAGTTCTTTTTCATCGGTCTCGATAACGCCTTCTTCATGACTTACATCAACAATGGTTCGTAATTCTTTTTCGGTCATCATTGGTGCATTTTTATCGGTATCCACATGCATAATTTTTAATAAAAGACCACAAATACCATTGATAAAAAGAATGACAGGCGTCAATACGACCATTAAGATGCGAATCGTATCCGCATACATCAAAGCGAGTTTATCGGCGCGTTGCGTAGCTAATGTTTTGGGGGTAATCTCACCAAAAATCAAGATCAATAAAGTAATCAAAAAAGTGGCAACGCCAACGGCTGCTCCACCAAAGGCATACGCAATCGTTGTCGCAATACTAGCGGCAAATGTATTGATCAAGTTATTCCCAATCAATATGGCACTTAACATTTTGGTTTGATTTTCCAAAATGCGTAATACCATTTTGGCATTGTGATTTCCTTGATCAGCAAGGGTACGCATATGAATTTGATTGCACGAAACAAAAGATGTTTCTGCGGATGAAAAAAAGGCTGACAACAATAATAATACGATCAATATAAGAACTTGGCTCGTTAGTTCTGTATCCATTGGTTTCCTCCTAGTTTACATTGGGTAGATATAAATGCAAGGCTTGTTTGACAATTTCAATGGTTGGATTTCTTAATTCGCGAACTTCTCCATCTAAGTTCCCATAAATCGTTTGATTTTCTGTATCCATACCAATGGTCTTGGCTTGATACAAGGATACATATTCAGGATATTCGATATGTTTTCCTTGTTCGTATGTTTTTGCCATATCTACGATCATTTTTTTGGGAATTGGTTTGATCAAACATACATCAATTTGTCCATCATTCATCAATGCATGAGGACAAGGTTGATATCCACCACCATAGAAACGTCCATTGCAGAATACCACAAACATATAATCATTTACAGGTAGTTTTTGATCATCGATTTGAATGCGATATTTTTGGATGGAGTCATGAAGCAATGTACCTAACATTCCCATATAATAAGGGACAATTCCTTTCAATGGTAATTTGGATTTGATTTGATTGGCATATTTGGCAACTTGAACATCAAAACCAAAAGAAATGGTATTAATCGCATATTCACCATCTACTTTTAATAAATCAATATCCATTTGTACGGGATCTTTATAGTTTTCTAAGTGCAAAAAATCGTCGATTGATAGTGCATCAAAACTTTTTATAAAATCGTTTCCCGTTCCAATCGGAATGATGGAAATATATATATTGGGTGAATTGGCAATGCCATTGATCACTTCATGTACAGTGCCATCACCGCCACAAACATATATATGAATCGGTTCTTTTTGTGCTTCAAAAGCATATTTTTGCGCAATAAATGTAGCTGAACCAGGCCGGATGGTTTTTTCAATGATGATTTGTTGACCGACCAAATGCGTTTTGATTTCTTTCATCAAACGATATTGTTTTTTTCGATCAGTACGAGGATTAATGATAAATACAGTTTTCATAAATACTACTTTCCTTCCTGTAACCATGCTTCCACATTGGGAATGATTTCTGGATCATTGGGTGTATACCAATGGACATCCATTTGATGTTTGAACCAGGTATATTGTCGCTTCGCATAACGACGAGAGTCGGTTTTAATTTTTTCTTTCACTTGATCGATGGTCATTTCTTTTTGAAAATATCCTCGAAATTCTTTATAGCCAATTCCTTGAAAACTGGTATATTCCCATGTATCTGGATTTGAAAATAACGTCGTCACTTCTTGAACAAGACCTTGTTCAAACATTTGATCCACTCTTTGATCAATGCGTTGATGAAGTTGTTCTCGATCCATATCCAATCCTAAAAAGTAGACATCATAGAAAGGAACATGTTCTTGTTTGGCTTCACGATTGGATTTGGTTTCGCCACTATGGCAAATTTGTAAAGCTCGAATCAATCGTTTTCGATTATGAGGATGAATCTTTTCTAATGATCTTGGATCGATTTTTTGTAGTTGTTGGACTAATTCCTCATTGGATAAGGAATGCAAGTATTTCGTATATGCCGGATCTTCTTGTTCTTCTTCAAAAACATAATCGTATAAGGCAGCTTTTAAATAAAGCCCTGTTCCACCACAAATGATGGGTAGATTCTTTGTTTTGGTGATTTGGGAAATGGCATCTCGACATTTTTCTTGAAAAATCTTTACATTATAGGGTTGATCATATGGTTGTGTATCGACTAAATAATGTGGAATGCCTTGTTGCTCTTCTTTGGTTACTTTCGCTGTTCCAATATCCATTTTCTGATAGACTTGCATACTATCCGCTGAAATAATTTGTCCATTCCATCGTTTGGCACATTGAATTGATAATTTTGTCTTGCCAATACCAGTAGGTCCTACGATTGCTAAAACTTTATCCACGTTCAAACTCCTTACGTAAGTCATCATCACTCATGGTGATGACAGTTGGTCGTCCATGCGGACAATGATAGGGTTGTTTACATTTTTTTAGATCATCGATCACTTGTTGCATTTCTGCTTTCGATAAAGGTCGATTAAAACGAATGGAGCTATGACAAGCCATCGTTGCTAAAACTTTATGTCGTAAGGCCAACATATCCACGTCTTGATTTTTGACAAAATAATCCAAGAGATCATTTAAAAATGCTTCTTGATCCACATCGTGAAACCACAATGGAATTTCACGAATAATGACTTGATCATCGCCAAAGACATCAAAGTGCAAGCCAAAAAAATCTGTTTTTTCGTTGATGTTGTCAACTTGTGCGATCACATCCGAAGTAACATTGACTCGAAGAGGGACCATCAAAGGTTGTTTTTTGGTACATCTCTCTTTTAGAGTTTCTTTGATTTGTTCATAATGATACCTCTCTTGCGCAGCATGTTGATCAATAATGACCAATCCTTCTGGATTGGAACAAAGAATATAGGAATCATGCAATTGCGCCAATACTTGAAGATGATCAAAAAAACCATAGCCATGATCATGACTGGTTGATTCTTCTTCAACGGGAATGTTTTCTTCTACTTTTTGTGGAACATAATCCGTAAAACTATTTAAGATCGTATCTTCTTTGATTCGATTTTCATGAATGGGTTCCTGTTTCGCTTCTTGGATCGGATATGGAAATTGAATGCTGGGTTGTTCATAAACCGGTGTTTTTTTGATTTTTTTTACTTCAACCGTTTGTAAAGATTCCCGCAATGTTTTGGTCAATGTATCTTTGATACAAGTCAATAACTCGCCTTGTTTGGATAAACGAACCTCCCACTTATTGGGGTGAACATTGACATCGACCAATTGCGTATCCGATTCGATTTGTAAGACAACGATTGGATATCGATTCTTAGGTAGAAAATCTTCATAGGCATCCAATATCGCTTTTTGGATCGCATTGGAACGAATCAATCGCGTATTTAAAGAAAGAAACATAAAATATTTTGTTGCCCGCGTGATCTTGGGTTGTACGGCATATCCATGAATATGAAAATCATCGGAATGCGCATCAAATGGTATCGCA
Organism: Absicoccus intestinalis; assembly: GCF_033971885.1. Taxonomy (NCBI): domain Bacteria; kingdom Bacillati; phylum Bacillota; class Erysipelotrichia; order Erysipelotrichales; family Erysipelotrichaceae; genus Absicoccus; species Absicoccus intestinalis. The sequence goes on from NZ_JALBUS010000016.1 coordinate 4,382, forward strand.
TTTTTTGCCACTTCACGACCATACATCTGGTAAAGGATTTGTTTTAAATTTCCGTCCCCCGTTGTCTGAAACACAATATGATCATCATGCGATAGCGTAAATCGAATATCCGGATGACTTAATGCCAATCGATTGATCAAATTGGCAATGATCGAAAATTCATAATTCACACTTTTCAAGTGTTTAAATCGTGCTGGTGTTTTAATGAACAAACCAGAAACATCGATTTTACACCCTTTGGGACAATCCACTTTTTCATCTTCGAGTTTTTTGCCATAATCATAGATGATATGTGTTCCTTCTTGTCCGTTGCTTGTTTGCATGTCCATATGAGCAACCGAGGCTATGCTGGGAATGGCTTCGCCACGAAAGCCCATCGTACCAATATTAAATAAATCATCTTCATTTTGGATCTTTGAAGTGGCATGTCGATAAAAGGCTAAATTCGCATCTTGATGATCCATACCATCGCCATCATCCGTAATGATGATGCGTTCAATTCCGCCTTGATAGACTTGCACATCAATTACATGAGCGTGGGCATCCATGGAGTTTTCTACGCATTCTTTCACGATATTGGCAGGTCGATCAACGACTTCGCCGGCTGCGATCATATTTGTTAAATGTTCACTTAAAACATGTATTTTAGACACAGGATCCTCCTTTACTCAATGGTTTTGGCAATTTTCTTTAATTCATACAAACAATCTAAAGCTTCTCTTGGACTCATAGAATCGATATCTAGATCTTGTAGATGGGAAACCAATTCATTTTTTTCTGGTTGTACCTCATCCATCACAAATAAATTGGGTTGATATCCACCGGTTTCATTTTTGCCTTCGTATTCGCTTAATAATTGATTGGCTCGATCCAATACGATTTTTGGAAGATGCGCTAAACGAGCAACATTGATTCCATAACTTTTATCTGCTTTACCAGCCACCACACGATAACGAAATTCGATATTTTGTTTATTTTCTTTCACATCCACATGTACATTTTTGATAGAGGCATGATCCTGATCCAATTCCGTCAACTCATGATAATGGGTTGAAAATAAAGTTTTGGCTTGAATGGCTGAATCTATATATTCGAGCATGGCTTGAGCCAGGGCCATACCATCATAAGTAGCTGTTCCTCGACCAATTTCATCAAATAATATCAAGGAATGTTTTGTTGCATACTGCAAGGCCACATTGGCTTCCATCATTTCGGTCATAAATGTGGATTTTCCACTTAGGATATCATCACTGGCACCAATCCGCGTAAAGATACGATCAAAAATCGGCAGTTCGGCTTCTTTGGCAGGAATAAAGCTACCCATTTGGGCCATGATCACTAATAAGGCATTTTGTCGCATATACGTTGATTTACCACCCATATTTGGACCAGTAATGATTTCAATATTGGTTTTTTCATCCATATCCCAACTGTTTGAAACATATTTCTGCTTTTTCATATGATTTTCCAATATAGGATGTTTTCCTTCCACGATATGAACCGATGGTTCTGGATGGAATGTTGGACATATATATCCTTTTGAACTGGCTAAACTAGACAATGCTACTAAGACATCAATGGTCGCTAATGCTTTGGCACAGGCATGTAGATCAAATAAATAGCCTTTGATATACTGCAAGAGTTCTTTAAATAAATCTTGTTCAAGTTTTACTTTATTTTCTTGGGCATGTAGAATTTGTTCTTCTTTTTCTTTTAATTCTTGCGTAATAAATCGTGTCGCATTGGTTAGAGTTTGTTTGGGATGATAGCCATATTCATCTTTAATGGCATCTAAATTCCCATTTCTTACTTCAATGTAGTAACCAAAGACTCGATTATAACCCACTTTTAAAGATTTGATACCAGTTCGTTCTCGTTCTTTTGCTTCAATATCTAATATATAGTCTTTCCCTTTTTGCGCAATTTCTCTAACTTTATCTAACTCTGCATTATAGCCATCCGTAAAGATACCGCCATCTTTCATGGATATCGGTGGATTTTCAACAATGGCTCCATCTAATTTTTTAAACAAAGATTGACAAGTGGGCACCGTTTGAAATTCAGGATACGATGTAATGGTTTGTGCCATTTCCAATATCGGTTGTGCATGTTCTAAGGATACAGTCAGTTGTTGTACGTCTCTTGCCGAAGCATTTCCATAAGCCATTCGACTGGCCAGACGTTCCATATCATAGATATATACAAGTTGTTCTTTTAGATCATCACGCAACATCATATGACTATTCAAAGTTTTGATAGCTTGTTGACGCTTAGCAATCTGATTGGCTTCAATCAATGGCATTTCGATCCAATTCCGTAATAAACGGGAGCCCATGGCACTTTGACAACGATCCATAAAAGACCATAAACTCAATCCTTTGGACCCATGCACCAGATCCAAATGATTTTTGGTTTGATAGTCCATGACCAATACTTTTTGGGCATCCATCGATTCCATCGGCATAAAGTGTTCAATATGCTGCTTTTGAGTTTCTTTTAAATACGCCATGAGTTGGGCTAAATTACCTTGTAGTGTAGTAGAAGCGTCATTAGGCAATAAGTGTTGATCTTGTTGTTGTATGGTTGCTTTTTTTTGTCGAGAAACGATAAAAGTTTCCATTTCTTCCAAGGCATTGATCCATCGTTTATCCATCCGCATTTCAACCACCACTTCACTGACATTTTGTTCCATGAGTGCTTGTTCTAAAGCAACTAAAGAGCGGCTCAAGGTTTGGTATTTTAATTCTCCGGTGGATAATTCACAATAGATAATGGAAACATTCCAACTGGAAAGCACAACAGAGGCCAGATAATTGCTTGCTTTGGCATCCAATGCCTCATCCATATACGTTCCTGGAGTAATGGTACGAATGATTCCTCTTTTTACGATTCCTTTGGCTTGTGCAGGATCTTCAAGTTGTTCACAAATGGAAACTTTATATCCCTTCTTGATCAAGCGTTGAATATAGGAATTGGCCGCATGATGAGGAATACCACACATCGGAACTTTTTCCTCTTTCCCGGCATTCTTTCCCGTTAATACTAAATCTAATTCTCGACTGGCAATCTTTGCATCTTCAAAGAACATTTCATAGAAATCACCAATACGATAAAACAAGATCGTATCTGGATTTGCTTCTTTGACTTCTAGATATTGCTCCATCATTGGGGTATATTTATTTTCTTTCATATCTCACATTATAACAAAATTTTTATGATATACTTATACAATGATTGAGGAGATACGTAAATGAAACAAACTTTTGTTTTTCGAAATAAGACTTATCAAATCGATTTTGGCTTCATTGCGATTCTTTGTATTTTATGGGCCACAAGTTGTTTTGCGTTATACAATGCCTTCAATTTGATTAGCGAAGGCAGTGGCATGGGTTATTTGATTCGACAGATTTTTTGGTATGTGATTGGTTTTGCTACCATATTTATTTTAACTTCCTTCCAAAATAATGTGATCTTTAAATATCTTCATAAAGCCTATCGCTATTTAATGTATATGTTGATTTATCTATTCCTATCTCGCATTACGGCAACCGTATTGGGATTTACGTTACCATTGACACCTGCTGTCAATGGTGCCATTTCTTGGTTTCAAATTCCTTTGATTGGTTCTTTCCAACCCAGTGAATTTATGAAGATCGTATTGATCGTCATGGTTTGTGAAACGATTGATAAACATCAAAAGAAGTATCCACATCCCACAGTCAGAGAAGATTGGTATCTATTACGCGATATCTTAAAAATTATCGTACCACCACTGATCTTGATCTTTGTGCAACCAGATACCGGTGTATTCATCATTATTGCTTTTACGATCTTTATCATCATTGCTTGTTCAGGCATTCGTAGAGGTTATGTGATTGGAATCATTGGCTTGATCGTTGCTGTTGTAGTATTGTTCTTCTTTTTATATTTTTATCATCAAGATGTACTCAATGCCATCTTTGATTCCTATCGTCTACAACGAATTGAATCTTGGTTAAATCCTGAAAGTTATATTCAAGGAAGTTCAAACCAGTTGTATACGGCTTTACTGTCATTGGGAAGTGCTGGTTTGACAGGTTATGGTCTTCAAGCCAATATCATTTCCATTCCAGAAGCACATACTGATTTTATTTTTGCAGCCATTGGCCAATGCTTTGGTTTATTGGGTACGACCTTTATTTTGATCATCTGTGCAACGCTGGATCTATATTTATGTAAGATTGCGTATAATACCAATAATCGGCGCGATCGTCTCATTGTGGTTGGAGTTATTGCAATGTTGGTTTATCAACAATTCCAAAACATCGGTATGATCGTTGGTCTTTTACCCATTACAGGTATTACCTTGCCTTTGATTTCTTATGGCGGAAGTAGTATCTTATCCTATTTTATTTCCTTTGCAATCATCATGAATATTTCACCGGCAACAAAAAAGACGATTCATTTATGGAATCGTCATAAAAAAGTTGTCTAGTATAAATTCTTTAACCGACGAAGATACGAATAAGTGCGATATCTAGCGAATCGTACTTTTTTTTCAGAGGTACGCACATAAATTTCATTGACATCATGTATGTCATGAGTCAAATGATCGTAGTATCCTTTCGCATAAGTCAAATCCCCTTTGATCAATATTTCTCGATCTTGTCGCATGATATAAGGATTTCGTAATGAATGATGATTGTGATGCGAAATAGGCATGATCTCACATAGTTGCATAACTTGAATATCAGAGTCAACAACAGCACCATTTAAAGCTCGATTCACTGCTGTTGAACCAAATTGGGTACTAATACATAATCCCGAACCGGTTGTATTTTCAAAGAATTCCTGATCTATGTATACATCTAAGCTTAATGTCTTACCAATTGTTTCAATACGTACTTCATTAAAGGCATAAAATTTTTCTTGTTTCTTTGGTAGAACAATCTCCAACATTGGAAACGCTTCAATCGAAGGTCTTCGTTTGCATAAATCATTCAAGAATAAGTTAATTTCATTTTGTGTATAATCGGTAAAAAAACCCAATGTACCTGTATGTATGCCTACAAACGATACCTGATCCAATTGATCGATATAAGCATGTATGCTCCGTAACATGGTGCCATCTCCCCCAACACTGATGATCAAATCCGGTGCTTCCATGGAAAATTCCCATCCACTTTCTTTACATGCTTCTTTTATTCGTTTTGATACTGCTTTAGAATTGTCATCTCCTCGATCTATGATTCCAAATCGCATCCAATCACTCCTTATTTGTATTATAATAGTATCATATGCAAGTGAGGTATAATTATGCAAGAACCGATTGAAAGAGAATTGAAAATTTTAGTTTCAAAAGACATATATAAAAATATGATTCATTCATATGAATTTACAAAACCATGGAAACAAACAAATACATATTACGATACAACGGATCATTTCATAAAGAATCAAAAAGGAGCCCTACGTATTCGTACGATTGACAAGAAACATATTTTCACCTTAAAAATACGAAAAGATGCCATTACTCATATCGAGTTGGAAAAAGAAATATCTGTGTCGAATCTGAAAGATATACAAGATCCTGAAATACTGAATTGGCTAGAAGAATATCATATTGATCTTCACCAGCTCAATGCAATCACCACATTTTCAACCATTCGTCAAACATACGATTTTGAACATGGGCAATTATGTGCCGATCAAACCCTCTATCCGAATCATACCGATTATGAATTGGAATATGAATATTTTGATCAACACGATGGCATCACATTCTTTAATCACATTTTAGAGCCATTCCATATTCAGTATATAAAAAATTGCCCCAGCAAAATTGCCCGGGCATTCTAAATCTTATGAAATAAACGATAAAATAAACTTTTTGAATTATATTCTTCTTGTTTTTTTTGGGCTTCTTCCAATTGTTGTTTCACCACATCAAGATTCGAAGTAGCCTCTTTTAATTTCTGATTTTCAGATTCTAATTCCTGTTTATGCATTAATAAAGATTGATTATTTTTTTCTAACTCTTCTTTATTTTCAATCAATTCCTGATTATCTTTTTCTAATTCTGTTTTTGTTTCAACCAAAGAATCATGTTTCGCATGAATGGACTCCATTTCATCCTTTAATTTCTGAATTTCATCATCCTTTTCCTGTGATTCTTCCGTTAATTGCTTAATTTTTTCATCTTTTGTCTTATTCTCTAATAAAAATGTCTGACGACTTCGTTCCAATTCAGCTGCTAATCGCTGTTTATATAACTCTTCTATTTGTTGTTCTGACTTTTCTTTTTCTTCAATGATGGCTTTTAATTTTTCATTTTCATATCGTAATTCCACTTCGACTGTAGATATTTCATTCTTCTTCTTACGAAAATAATGAGACAATTTCTCTACACCTTCTGCTTTAATTGTGATCCGCCGTGTTTGTGGATTTTTATATTTATAACCAGCATTTGGATAATCTTTTACCAGTTTTGCCACAGCTTTATCTACAGTATTCCGTGATTTTGAAAAATGTTGGCAGATTTCAGCAATCTCCATATCATAATAGACATCAACGGGACTATCCTTTGATTCTGTCATAAATCATACCTCCCCACACGATACATGAACCCCAATTTTTTTATCATATGTCGTTCCATATGACTGTTCAGATATGTAAATATTATACTTTATCAAAATCATATGACTTCATCTGAATTTCGTTCATGGTTTATTTTACATAAAATTGATTATTTTTCAAGATATTCCTTTCATATTCTTTTTATGTGAATTTCCTATTACTAATTTTCAATCATTTCTAATTCATACTATTTTCATATTTTATATGATTTTACTTTTTCTCTATTCATATGAACGGAAATAATACCATTTTCATTCCTATTTATATCATATGATTGGTCATATTTAATGATTTTTCTATAACTTATTAAATATATGATTATCCTATCTATTATTCATATTTTATACCCTTTAATCTGAAAATCATATTCTTTAAAGATTATATTCTCTTTTCATTATAACTATATATTTTTTTCATATCTTTTTCCTATGAGTGGTCCTATTTTCGATTCTCAAAGGCTTTTAGTAATGTTAGGCTATCGGCATAGTCCAAATGAGATCCCATCGGAATACCATATGCCAATCGCGTTACTTTCACATGGTTTTTGAACATTTTTTCAAGATATAACGCTGTTGTTTCACCATCTACCGTAGGATCTGTCGCTAATATGATTTCTTCAATATTTTCCGATTCAATCCGATTTTTTAAACTCTCTATATTTAATTGATCCGGTAATATTCCTTTTTGTATATTAATCGTTCCGTTTAATACATGATAAACCCCATCATATTCTTGCATGGATTCAAAAGATTGTATGTCTTTAGGACTTTGAACCACACAAATCATATGATGGTTCCTATTTTCATCAGAACAGATATCACATAATTCTCCATCAGATAAATTGCCACAAATCTTACACCGATGGATGCCTTCTTTCATATGACTAATCGCATGAATGAACGTTTCTCTTTCTTCTTCATTCCAATCTAATACCGTATATGCATATCGTTGAGCTGTTTTTTCGCCAACTCCCGGTAATTTTTGAAAAGCATGAATGAGATCTTCAAATCGTTTGGGATACATTCTATTCCTCCTTTAATCTTCTTTAACCACTAAATCTGGGAAAACAGATTTCAATTCACTTTCTATAGAATTTTCATCTTCTTGTTTTTCTTGCTTTGATTTGATTTCTATTTGCATAGGATTTGGTAAGGTATTATTTTTCCTTCTCTCCATATATAATTGCTTTAAACCATTTTCTTGATCATGATCCATCGCAAATATTTTTTTAGGAACACCTAGGATTTTTTCAATTTCATTTTCAAATCCATGTTCTTTTTCATATATATTGATTTCATTGGCTTCTAAGGTCGATGGCACGCTTAATAGTAAATAGGTATCACCACTTGCAAATATTTTACTATTTTCAAGTAATGTGATCGTTCTCATCATATTCACATCAGATATGATTTCTTTTCTTTTTTCATATTTTTGTGTATCTTCTATCTTATTTTTCTTATTTGCACCTACCAATAATTGGAGAAGGTATTCGTTTTCTAATATGATTTTACTATTTTTTCTATCTGACTCTTTTAATGTTTCACGTGAAACATCATATAAGGAACCTTTACGATCATCAACCGTTTTATCGCTATTTACGACAATATCATCCAATTTATCTGCTCTTTCAGATGGTAAATCATGTGAATTCGACGATATTTTCGTATTCTTTATCTGATTTTGATTATCTGATTTTCCTTTATTCTGCGCAGAAAGATCTTCATATGATTGCGTAATAACCTTTAAAAGACCGGCTTCTATATAATCGAGTATATTGGATGCATAGGTAAATTTATTAAAAGTATCCATCAATGTATCCAATAAAGTCGTTCGAAACAATAGGGACGTATTATCAAAATATTTCATGATCACTTCTTTTCTATGTGCATTGACTAACGTTGTATTTGGCGCATATTCCACAATGATACTATCCTTGATCAAGGAGATAAAATCTGTCGTAAATCGTTTTAGATCCATTCCTTGATTGGATATTTCCTGTAGCTGTTTCATCACCATTTCTACTTCTTTATTCAATAAAGATATATAGATTTTGCCAATATCTTCGATGGTGACCACACCATAGATTTGGCGTACATCTTCAGCCTTTATAGTCGATGAACAAAAGGCCACGCATTGATCCAATATAGATAAAGCATCACGCATACCTCCATCAGCCAAAGTAGCAATGATATCAATGGCTTCTGGTTCAATGTCGATATTCTCTGAAGCACATACAACATCCAATCGTACATGAATATCGTGTTTCGATACTTTTGTGAAATCAAATCGTTGACAACGGGAAATGATCGTAGGAAGCACTTTATTTGGTTCTGTTGTAGCAAATATGAAAATCACATGTTTCGGTGGTTCTTCAATGGTTTTTAATAAAGCATTAAAAGCGCCTTTTGTCATCATATGAACTTCATCTATGATATAAACTTTATATTTACCTTCCATAGGTGCATACTTGACTCGATCAATTAAATTACGAACTTCATCTACGCCATTATTGGAAGCAGCATCAATTTCAATAATATCTGGATGACTTCCTGCTAATGCCATTTTACAGTTTTCACATTCTCCACATGGACGATCCGTATCATTCGTACAATTCAACATTCGGGCGAAGATCTTCGCAATGGATGTTTTTCCCGTACCACGTGGTCCACAAAACAAATACGCATGTGCAATACGATCTTGGATGATGGCATTTTTTAATGTTTGAATAATGGCTTGTTGGCCTACAACATCATCAAATGTTTGTGGTCGATATTTTCGATATAAAGCTTGATATGACATAATACATCAACTCCCTGTTTTTTTATTATAACAAAAAATAGCGGTCGTCTACGATTTCTTAGACTTCCGCTTTTTACGAAAAAAAGATGTCAACAAAGAAGCACACTCTTCTTGTAAGAGTCCTCCTTCTACTTCAGGATAATGATTGAATCCTTTCACATCTAATAAATTTGTATTGGATCCTAGACAACCACCTTTGAAATCATAGGCACCAAAATAGACCTTATCGATACGAGATTGAATGATAGCGCCCGTACACATAGGACAAGGTTCTAAAGTCACATATAATTCACATCCATCCAATCGCCAGGATCCTAGCTTTTTACAAGCTTTTTCAATGGCTAATATTTCGGCATGTGCTGTACTTACTTGCTTCTGTTCTCGTTGATTGTAGGCCCGAGCAAGAATATGATCTTCTTTTACGATCACACATCCTATAGGTACTTCATCTTTTTGTTCTGCTTTGATGGCTTGTTTAATTGCTTCTCGCATCCATTTTTCTTTCATGTTCCTATCCTATAAAAAAACTACTACACATGATAGAGCTCCCTTAGGGCTGCTTTGTTCCCAACCTGACCCAATTCAGAAGATATCATTGTAGTAGCGAAATTAGTGTATCATGGAAATGCATGGAGTGCAACTATGAAAAAAGGTCATATTTTCATATGACCACTCGGATATTATCCAATTTTTTTCTTGCCACCCATATATGGTTGGAGTGCTTCTGGAATCAAAATCGTTCCATCTGCTTGTAAATTATTTTCCAAGAAAGCAATCAACATACGTGGAGGAGCTACACATGTATTGTTTAGAGTATGTGCAAAATATTTATTACCATCATCATCACGAACACGAATCTTTAATCGACGTGCTTGTGCATCCGTTAAATTTGAACAAGAACCCACTTCAAAATATTTCTTTTGACGAGGAGACCAAGCTTCTACATCCACGGATTTAGATTTCAAATCGGCTAGATCACCCGAACAACATTCCAATGTACGAACAGGAATATCTAATGTACGGAAGAAATCAACGGTATTCATATATAATTTTTTAAACCATTGTTTACTTTCACTTGGTTTGCATACCACGATCATTTCTTGTTTTTCAAATTGATGAATGCGGTATACACCTCGCTCTTCAATACCATGTGCTCCTTTTTCTTTACGGAAACAAGGAGAATAAGAAGTTAATGTATATGGCAACTCTTTTTCATCAATGATCGTATCAATAAAACGACCAATCATAGAATGTTCCGATGTACCAATTAAATACAGATCTTCCCCTTCAATTTTATACATCATGCCATCCATTTCTTCAAAGGACATCACACCATCAACCACATTGGAACGAATCATATATGGCGGAATGACATAGGTAAATCCTCGATCAATCATAAAATCACGAGCATAGCTTAATACAGCAGAATGGAGACGAGCAATATCTCCTGTTAAATAATAAAAACCATTTCCTGCAACTTTTCGTGCTGCATCTAAATCAATTCCATTCAGACGTTCCATGATATCGGTATGATAAGGAATTTCAAAATCAGGAACTTTTGGTTCGCCAAAACGTTCCAATTCCACATTTTCAGAATCATCCTTACCAATAGGAACTGTATCCTCAATGATATTTGGGATCATCAACATCTTCTTATGAACCGATTCACGCAATTTATTTTCTTTTTCTTCAATCGCATCTAATTCATCCGCTAAATTTTTAACTTTTTCTTTTACCTCTTCGGCTTCTGCCTTTTTTCCTTGTCCAATCAAAGCACCAATTTGTTTGGAACTTTTCTTGCGTTGAGAACGAAGATCATCGGCATGTTGCTGCGCTTGACGAAGTTCTTTATCTTCTTGTAAAACTTCGTTTACTAGATGAATTTTATTTTCTTCAAATTTCTTCATCATATTTTCCTTCACAACATCTGGATTTTCTCGTACAAATTTAATGTCTAACATACTTTCTTCCTTTCCATAAAAAAAGAGACACTCTTACCCCTAAAGGGACGATGTCTCGCGTTGCCACCCTTTTTATCTTATTACTAAGATCACTCAACATGATAACGGTATGTACCGGATCCAATTACTTGATTCATTCGATCACTCTAAGGTGCTTTTCATTGTTCTTGATTCGATATTTCCACCAACCATATCGTCTCTATCAATCAATCCGAATTACTTGTCCTTATCAAAGCTTTGTCTCTATCTTTATAACATTCTTTGCTTCATTTCGCAATATAAAAAATAGGATTTGAGATTTCAAATCCTATTCCTCTTCTTCATGATCAACCAGGGTCATTCGCATAACTTTAGCATCTTCGGTTAAATGGATCAAACGAACACCTTGGGTATTTCGTGAATAAATACCAATGTCTTTTACCGCAATTCGAATCATGATACCACTGCTGGAAACGATCATGGCATCTTCATCTCCACATACCGCTCGTGCTACTTTCAATTGACCTGTTTTTTCGGTGATGTTCATTGTCGTAACACCTTTTTTGCCTCGCGAAGTCATACGATAATCCGATATCTTGCTTCGCTTGCCATATCCATTTTCCGATACAACCAATAATGTATCTCCTTCTGTATTCAATGCAGCACCAATAATGATGCCATCATCAACTTGCATACCACGAACACCACCAGCACTACGACCCATGACACGAACTTGATCTTCCATAAAATGGATAGCGCGACCATTGGAAGAAGCCAATAAGACTTCATCTTTACCTGTTGTTGGTTTCACAAAGAACAATAAATCATCTTCTTTTAAACTGATGGCAATCTTACCATTCTTATTGATTCGATCAAATTCAGATAATGCTGTTCGTTTTACTACACCATCTTTTGTGACAAACAATAAATATTTATATTCATTTTCTTGTGGTATTCCTAATAAACTAGTTACATGTTCATCTTTTTCCAATTGAATTAAATTCACAATTGGTAATCCCTTTGACGTTCTCGATGCGTTTGGAACATTGTAACCCTTTAATCGATATACACGACCTTTATCCGTAAACAACATCAAATAATCATGAGTATTCATCGCAATCATCGTATCAATATCATCTTCTTCATTCAATGTCAGTGATTTGATACCACGACCACCACGATTTTGTGCATGATATGTATCCACTGGCATTCGTTTGATATATCCAGAATTCGTTAATAAGACAATGACATCTTCTTTGGGAATAAGGTCTTCATCATCCATATCCACATAGGAATCCATGATTTCTGTGCGTCTATCATCGCCATATTTTTCTGCCATTTCTTTTAGATCATCACGAATAATCTGTAAAACACGAGAATGGTTCGCTAAAATATCTTTAAAATCCGCAATCTTTTTCAAAAGATCTTGATATTCATTCTCGATCTTATCGCGTTCCAAACCCGACAAACGACGAAGTTGCATGGCTAAGATTGCCTTGGCTTGAATTTCATCAAAGCCAAATTTTTCACATAATTCCGCATTCAATCCGGCTTCATCCTTGTGAGAAGAACGAATCGTATGAATGACTGCATCCAACTGATCCAATGCGATACGGAAACCTTCCAAGATGTGTGCACGATCTTCGGCTTTCTTTAAATCAAAACGCGTTTTTCGTTCAATCACTTCAACTTGGAAATCAATGTAATCTTTAATAATTTGTTTGATAGGTAATTGACGAGGTCGACCATTTTCCAAAGCCAGCATATTAATGCCATAACTCGATTGTAACGGTGTCAAACGGAACAATTGATTTAAGATCACATCTTCTTGTACATCTTTTTTCAATTCCATGACAATTCGAATACCTTCTCGATTCGATTCATCATTTAAATAGGTAACACCCTGAATTTCCTTTTCATTGATCAAACTTGCCATTTTTGAAATCAAATTTGCCTTATTGACACCATATGGAATTTCATAAAAAATAACTTGTTTCTTCCCATTGCTCAATTCATTCACACGATATTTGGAACGAATATAGATTGTGCCACGTCCTGTTTCATACGCTTGGCGAATACCCTTACGTCCCAAAATGATACCACCCGTCGGAAAGTCTGGTCCTTTTAAGAATTCCATCAATTCAGGTACGGTAATGTCTGGATCATCCATAACGGCAAAAATTGCTTGAATGACTTCACCTAAATTGTGCGTTGGCATATTGGTTGCCATACCAACCGCAATACCCATCGATCCATTGACTAAAATATTAGGAAAACGAGAAGGCAAGACCAATGGTTCTTTTTCTTCGCCATCGTAGTTTTCAACAAAATCGACCGTATCTTTGTTGATATCACGAACCATCTCCATCGCAATCTTTGACATACGGGCTTCAGTATAACGCATGGCCGCAGCTCCATCACCGTCCAATGAACCAAAGTTTCCATGTCCATCGACCAATGGATACCGATACGAGAAATCTTGCGCCATACGTACCATGGCATCATATACCGCAACATCACCATGCGGATGATACTTACCAATGACCTCACCAACGATACGTGCACTTTTCTTATGTGCAACACTCGAAGATATTCCCAATTGATTCATCGCATATAAAATACGACGATGAACGGGTTTTAAACCATCTCGTACATCCGGTAATGCACGTTGGACGATGACCGACATGGAATAATCCAAAAAGTCTTCACGAACTTCTCGAGAAATTTCAACTTCTTCGACAACATCATATTGTTCATCATCCTGATCATTGTTGTCATTGATATTGTTTGTTAGTTCTTCAGCCATATCATTCCTCCTAATAATCTAAGTTCGCATAGACCGCGTTTTCTTGAATGAATTCACGACGCGGGTCGACTTCTTCACCCATCAACAATTCAAATGTGTTATCGGCATATTCCGCATCATCAATGGTCACTCGCTTTAAGATGCGATGCTTTGGATCCATAGTTGTTTCCCATAATTGTTCTGCATCCATTTCTCCCAATCCTTTGTATCGTTGTACTTTATAACCATCTTTCAATTCACTACGAATCTGATTCATCTCCTGCTCTTTGTAGGCATAGACGATCTTTTTTCCTTTTTGTACTTTGTATAGAGGAGGTTGCGCAATATATACATATCCACCTTCAATAACAGGTCGCATATATCGATATAAGAACGTTAACATCAATGTAGCAATATGTGCACCATCCACATCGGCATCGGTCATGATAATAATTTTGTGATAACGAAGTTTGGCCAGATCCACTTCATCTTTGATTCCACAACCAAAAGCTGTGATCATTGAGCGAATTTCCGCATTATCAAAAATACGATGTTCTCTTGCTTTTTCAACATTGATGATCTTTCCACGCAAAGGCAAGATAGCCTGCGTCTTCGCATCACGTCCTTGTTTGGCCGATCCCCCGGCCGAATTCCCCTCGACAATATAGATTTCACATTCACTGGCATCTTTACTGGAACAATCCGTTAACTTACCTGGTAGACTTGAAATCCCATCCAATGCACTTTTTCGACGTGTGAGTTCACGAGCTTTCTTTGCTGCCATACGCGCTTTCGAAGCCAGGGTAGCTTTATCAACAATTTTTTTGGCTTGATCCGGATTTTCTAAGAAATAACGCTGCAATTGTTTACCAACAATACTCGATACGATCTTACGAACTTCCGAATTTCCTAATTTGGTCTTTGTTTGTCCCTCATATTGAGGATTTGGATGCTTTACCGAAATGATACAAACCAAACCTTCTTTCACATCGTCCTGTGATAATTTTTCATCTTTCTTCAATATATTATGATCCAACGCATATTTATTGATTTCACGCGTTAAGGCCATACGGAAACCATCTTCATGATAGCCACCTTCATGGGTATGAATATTATTACAGAAAGAATAAATATTGGATTGATATCCTTCGTTATACTGCAAAGCCACTTCTGCCAAAATGCCATCGACCAAACCTTCACAATAAATCACATCATCTGTAATCGGCGTTTTATTCCGATTGATAAAACGCACATATTCAATGATGCCACCTTCATAATAATAGTTTTCTTTGATGGGTTCTTCTTCTCGCAAATCCGTTAATGTTAAGCGAATACCTTTATTTAAAAAAGCCAATTGACGTAAACGCGAATTCAATGTATCAAAATCATAAGACGTCGTTTCTTTAAAAATGGTTGGATCCGCCTTAAAACGAACCAATGTACCCGTTTCTTGGGTGGTACCGATTTCCTTTAAAGGAGCCACTGTATGGCCGCCATTTTCAAAACGAATGAAATAGATCTTACCATTTTGATACACCGTCACTTCCATCCAAGAACTCAGTGCATTAACAACAGAAGCACCAACACCATGAAGGCCTCCCGATACTTTATAGGCACCTCCACCAAATTTACCACCCGCATGTAATACCGTAAGAATGGTTTCTACGGCACTTACGCCCGTCTTCTCATGAATGCCGACAGGCATACCACGACCATTATCACGAACAGCGATGACATCATCGGGTTCGATCGTGACATCGATCTTATTGGCAAACCCAGCCAAGGCTTCATCAATACCATTATCAACAATTTCCCAAACCAGATGATGAAGACCTCTGGCACTTGTCGATCCAATATACATACCAGGACGTAAGCGAACGGCTTCCAATCCTTCCAATACTTGAATATCATCAGCCGTATACGAATGATCCACCGATGTCGCTTCATTCTCCAACTGATCAAATTCTAAAATTTCTTGTTTTAATTCTTCTTGACTCATACTCATACCTCCCGAAGAGAACCATCTTCAATATGATAAAAACGAACCGAACGATCTTGAAACCATTGTTTATCTATGGGTTCGGTTGATGTGATAAATACTTGCATAGAGCGTGGTAAATGTTGGATCAATTGTTTTTGACGTCTAGGATCCAATTCACTAAAAACATCATCCAATAATAAAATCGGATATTGTTTGGTTTTTTCATAAATAATTTGCGCAAGACCTAACTTCATTGCCAAGAGAAAACTACGCTTCTGTCCTTGTGAGCCTACTTCATGGATGGGTCTTCCATTCAATAAAAAAACGATATCATCTTTATGAATGCCATATGTTGTTTGTCGATATTGTTTATCTTTTTCGAAACTCTTTTCATAAGCCATTTTCAGATTTTCCTGTAAATGATCCCATTCTACAAAGGTTTGATATGTCGCATCTATTTTTTCTTTTTGCTCTGAAAAAAAAGGATATAGCAAACGCGACTGATCCATCCATTCTTTCACAAATTTCGCCCGTTGGGAAATGATGACCATTTCATCTTGAATCATTTGCTCAGTCAATGTATGCAATAAAAGATCATCCAAATCATCTTGTTTTAATAGCCGATTTCTTTGTTTCAATAGGGATTGAAAATGAGATAACGTCGCCGTATATGTATGTGATAATTTCATAAGTTCCATATCAATGAAGCGACGTCGAGAACGCGGCGATTGTTGAAATAAAAGCATATCATCTGGGCAAAATAAGATGGCATTCAATTTACCGATAAAATCAGAATACCGTCGTACAGGATCTTGATAGACAAATAAATGCTTTTTCTTTTGTGAAACAACAATTTTCAATTGTTCATCGTGACCATGCGATTCAATCAAAGCAGAAAGACTCATCCATTCTTTTTGATGCATGGTCAAACTATCGATATGAGATGTGCGAAAAGAACGTAAATGACTTAAAAAATAGATAGCCTCAATGAGATTGGTCTTACCTTGTGCATTATTTCCATAGAAACAATGGATACAAGCCGGTTCAAATCGATAAGAACTTTTGTGATAATTTCGAAAATGGACAAGTTCTAATCGTTTCAGATTCATTGGATCTGGATCCTTTGGCCATCGATTTCCACCACATCATTGGCATATAGCTTGCGACCTCGACGATTTTCTTTTTCGCCATTGACCAAAACATAATGATCAGCCAAATACGCTTTTACCATGCCTCCAGTTGGCAATACATCACAAGCCTTTAGCAATTGAGAAAGTGTAATATATTCATTTTCTAATGTAAAATGCATGGAAATACCCCTTTTCACTGTCTTATTATACCATAATACGCATTTGTTTACTATATTGACCATCCCTACATAACATAAAAAAAAGGCCGCGATTGGCCTTTAATCATAGCTACGCACAGGAACGATCACGATGACGATCGAATCATCTTCTGGATTTAAGATACGAATCGGTCGCATATCACCAGAAAATTCCAGATCCACTTTCGAACCATTTAAGGCACGAATGGCATCTAAAATATAACTACCATTACAAGTAAGGGTCAAATGATCTCCTTTGTATATACAATCGGTCAATACTTCATCACTGCTTCCAATCTCGGTTGAATTGGTCTTGATCCGAACAATCTCTGGACTACATTCCAATTTGACCAAATGCACTTTATCATTTCGAATAAAATTGGTACGGTCAATGACACTGGCTAATTCATGGGCATCGACAACCATAGAAGCAACCGAAGATGTTGGAATGATTTTCTCAACACTTGGGAAAGTCCCATCCAATAATCGCGTTTGGAAAATGGTCTTACCAAACACAAATTGCGCTTTTTTTGAATCAATATATAATTGCACCGCATCAATCTCTTCTGAAAGAGAACGAACTACCTCTTGTAGCGATTTACTGGGAATCGTGATATTAAAATTGGATTCGGCTTGTAAAGCAATGGTCTTACGCGCTAAACGATACGAATCTGTACCCGAACAATAGAGATATCCATCTTTTGCTGCAAAATTAACACCACTCAATACAGGACGTTGATCATTTTCACTACAAGCAAAGGCAGTTTGCGATACGATTTGCGATAATGTATCCCTCGATAATTGAATCGAATGCGTGGGTTGATCAAAATCAATATTTGGATATTGACCCGCTTCCATACCATTTAAATTAAATTTACCATTGGTGCTTGTAATGCGAACCAATTCAAAATCCATGACTTCCAATTCCACCATCGTGGATTCAATTTTATGAATGATTTCTAATAAATAACGAGATTCTAAAACAATGGAACCCGTTGATTCAATTTGCAGTTGATTTTCTTCTCCTTTATATATATATGTACGAATAGAAATATTGGAATCACTTCCTGTTAATACAATATGATCTTGATCGACTTCAATGCAAATACCGGATAAAGCAGGTAAGGGTGAAAAAGAACTAATGGCACGCGATACAATAGAAAGTTGAGTATAAAAATATTTTCGATCAATAGTAAATTTCATAATTTGAATCTCCTTTATTACTATATATGTATAATGAATAACAACAACCTGGGGAAAACGGGGATAACTTTTTCTATAAAGCGATGTATATCGCTTTTAGGACCCATTTTTAACGATGGAAAACCAGGGAAAACTTATAGGGAATCTTTGATCTTATTCATCGCAATTTGAAAAGCTGTATCCGTTTTTAATAATTTGATGGCTCGATCATAAGAAGACTTGATGGTGGAATGATCACGATTGCCTAATTGCTGACCAATTTGTGTCCAAGATGTCCCCAATGTTTCATGACAAAGATAGACGATCATATGACGAGCGGTGACTAATTTCTTCTGCCGCGATTTTCCCTCTACTTCATTATAAGAAAGACCATAAAATTTTGTTACCACTTTCTTGATTTGTTTGGGAGTAAGTTTATTGGGTTTTGCGACAATCAATTGTCCCGATAAGACGCGTTGTGCAAAAGGAAGATCGATCACATCAATATTTTCCAACGTGGCATTGAAGATCAATGTACGTAAACTACCTTCCAATTTGCGAACATCATCGGAAAATTTATGAGCTAAGAAATCAATTGTTTCATCATTGATCTGACAAGCTTCTTCATAGCCTTCTAATTTTTTTCGTAAGATGGCTCGACTCGTATCGAATTCAGGTTTCAATATATTAATAGGTAAACCATTATTAAAACGAGAAATCAAACGATTTTGAATGCCTTCCAATTCATTGGGATGCATATCACTCGTGATCACGATTTGTGCACCCTTCGCAATTAAAGAATTATAAACTTTAAAAAAGATTTCTTGAGAACTGGACTGCGTCAAATTTTGAATATCATCGATCAAGAAATAATCATTATCAATCAGTTGCGCTTGTACCATTTCTACGGTATTGGATTGGACATTGTGCGTTTTCATCGCATCGATCAAGATAGAAACTAGATCACCACTATACGCATAAAAGACCTTTTTTTCTGGTATTTCTTTTTGGAGATAATTTCCAATCGCATGTAAAAGATGGGTCTTGCCCAATCCGGAATTTCCATAAATCAAAATGGGATTAAAAGTATGAGTATCTTCGATGCAACAATGAAAACAAGCAGCATAAGCCCCTTGATTGGATTTTCCCTGCACAAAGTTTTCAAAGGTATAATCTGCATTAAATTTGGTTTGTACCAATTCCTTAGTACGCCGCTGTACAATTTCTTCCGGCA
The DNA here is from genome assembly GCF_033971885.1 of Absicoccus intestinalis. Lineage (NCBI taxonomy): Bacteria > Bacillati > Bacillota > Erysipelotrichia > Erysipelotrichales > Erysipelotrichaceae > Absicoccus > Absicoccus intestinalis. The sequence continues at coordinate 24,245 of NZ_JALBUS010000016.1, forward strand.
TCATTTTTTCGACTTCACGATAATGCATCAAAGTAATGGTGACTGCTTCTCCCCACATTTCACTTAAATACTGTTCAAATAAAGCTTTGGTGTTGGAATCGGACATGATATTTTTGGTGATTACTGAACGATACGACACATATGCAATCCCATCTTCGATTCGAAATAAGCTCGTTTTGGACATCCAAGAAAAAGTATCTTCTTTAAAATTATTTTTAATTGCTTCTAAAGTTTCTTTCCATAACGTTTCATATTGATTCATACGTTTTATTATACACGAAATTAGATAGGAAGGTATAGCTATAGAAGTTATCCCCACATGGGGATAACACCCAAATGGGGAAAAATGAAAGGCAAGTGGATAAAATGGGGAATATGGGGAAAACAACTGGGGAAAAGTGTATGCTGTGGGGAAATAAATGGATAACAATATACGATATATAAAGGAATATTTGAGGTTATCCACGTTTTCCACAGGAAATCAAAAAGTACAGATATTTATCGAAAATAAAGCGGATAAGAACAAAGAAAAAGAGGAATAAAAGGGGATTTACATCCGTAAGAATTAAAAATTCCCCAACGAAAATGGGGAAAACTTTTCAATAATGGACTTGATTCTATAAGGAAATCTGTACCATAATAGAGCGTACGACAGAAAGAAGGATTTGTATGGCATATCAATTCGAAACAAACATCCCCCAAGATGCATACGATACATTTGTGAAAAAACACCCATTATGTAATTTGTTACAGAGTTATGATTGGGCAAAAGTAAAAAATAATTGGGACCATATATATACAGGTGTCTATGATCATCAAGAATTAGTGGCAGCCGGTTTGGTCTTGATCAAAAATTTACCACTACATATGACAATGTTCTATATTCCACGTGGACCGATCTTAGATTATGAGAATGAACGATTAGTAGGATATTATTTTCAAGAGTTAAAACGCATTGCGAAAAAACGTCATTGTTTATTTATCAAGTTTGATCCGACTTTGCACGTAAATGATTATGCATCCAAAGACTACAATGAAAATCGTTATGAATCGACCCAAAAATATTTGGATACGATGAAAAAAATCGGTGCAGTCCATCATGGATTTACGATGAATATTGCCGATACGGTCCAACCACGTTTTCAATCTAATGTGTATGATACCGAAGGGTGGGAAGAAAACTTACCAAAACATACCAAACGATTGATCAAAGATGCCAATCGTCGCCATGTTGAGATTGTTACGGGTGGTATCGAATTGGTAGATGAATTTAGTCGTTTGGTCGAAATGACGGAAGAAAGAAAACGTGTTGCATTGAGAAATAAAGAATATTTTGAAAAGTTATTGAAAACCTATCCAGATGGAGGGGTCATTTTCTTGGCAAAATGCAATGTTCATCGCTTGGCACAAGAAGCCAAAGAAAAGAAAGCTTCTTTACAAAACGAATTGGATAATTTACCAGAAAATATGAAGAAGAAACGTCGTCGTTTGGAAGATCAATTGCGTTCAAATGATAAAGATCTCAAAGAATTCAATGAAGTTATTGAAGAATTTGGTGATGAAGACAAAGAAATTGCGATTGCAGGTATCTTAAGTATTCAATATGGACCTACTTGTGAAATGTTGTATGCAGGCATGGATCAGCGATTTAAAAAATTTATGCCACAATATAAAGAATATGTGGAAAACTTCCGTTGGGCATTTGAAAGAGGTTGTAAATGGTCCAATATGGGTGGTGTAGAAGGTTCATTGGATGATGGCCTAACAAAATTTAAAGATAATTTTAATCCCATCATCAATGAATTCATTGGTGAATTTGATTTGCCTGTAAACAAACCACTATTCAAATTGAGTGAAAAAGCATATACAATCGCGAAATCTCGAGTTAAAGAGCAATAATTCATTGACTTTGGAAATAAATTATGATTATAATGTAATGCAATCTTATTGGAAGAAACAAAAGTGAATATAGACTGAGGGGTGTGAAATATGAAGAGAACATATCAGCCAAGTAAGAAGAAACATCAAAGAACGCATGGTTTCCGTGCAAGAATGGCAACCAAAGGTGGTCGTAAAGTTCTTTCTAGCCGAAGAGCAAAAGGTAGAAAGGTATTATCCGCATAGAAATCACCAACACTGGTGATTTTTTTGTCTGGATAGGAGATACAAGTGAAAAAAGCTTATCGTGTTTGTAAAAGTTATGAATTCACATCAATTATCCAGCACCGATCGTTTGTGCTATCTTCCTCGTTTGTATGCTACTACATGCCTAGAAAAGAATCGCATGCTCGTGTGGGTATTTCGGTTGGTAAAAAATTGGGAAATGCAGTAGAGCGCAATAAAGTGAAACGCCAAGTGCGTAGTATGGTGGATGATATCTATGATTTTAATGAAACATTTGATACAATCATCATAGTGCGTCCTCGTTATCATCAAAAGAGTTATCAGGAAAACTGGAAGCAGTTAAAGCAAGATAAAGAGCGATTGGAGAAGAGGAAGGATAAGAGGTAGAAATATGAGTGATTTCTTACGTAGAAAATCGAAAATTCTATTCATTTGTTTTTTCGTCCTATTAACATGTACGGCTTGTTCAACACCACGTGGTAAAGATGGAAAAGTAAAAGTAGATCAGATCATTTCCAGTGAAACGATTCAAGTCAAACGCAAAGATGTAAGTATTGAAAGTGTTTCGGATCCAAAATTGAAGAAGCAATACCAAAAGCTCGATGCGAATGATACGATCACAATTAAGCCAACGACATTCTCACAAGCTTTTTCAACTGGATGGTTTGATGGCTTGATCGTTTGGCCATTGGCTATGTTGATCAATAAGATCTCATCTGCTACCGATGCTGGTATTGGTATCATCATTACGACTTTGTTGGTGCAAATGATCGTATTCGCATTGACAGGCAAATCGCAAATGTCGAGTCAGCGAATGCAGGAAATTCAACCAGAAATCAACAAGATCCAAAGTAAATATCGAGGCAAGACCGATCAAGAATCACAAATGAAGATGTATCAAGAAACGCAAGCGCTGTATGCGAAATATGATATTCATCCATTTGGATCCATGCTGGTCATGTTCTTACAATTGCCAATCATGATGGGAATGTATTATGCAACTATGCGTGCCTATGAAGTGTTAGTTGGAAGTGCATTTGGTATGCGCTTGGCTACTACACCGATGTATGCAATCCAACATCTTATGATAGGTGGCATTATTGTTTACATCTTGATGGTTGTTTCTCAATTGGTATCGACGATGTTGCCACAATGGTTGAAAAAATGGCAAGATAAGAAAGACAATGTCAAAAAACATAGTTATCGTGAATCCGAACAACAAAAAGATCCAATGAATATGAATTTGTATATGTACATGATGGTCATCATTTTTGCGTTCATGTATTTGAATTGGCCATTAGCTATGTCCTACTACTGGATGATTTGTTCGATTATACGTATTGTCCAACAATATGTGATGCATCGAGTGATGCATCGAGCAGAAGCAAAGTAGGGGGAAGAAACGATGGCATTTGAAAAATATACAGGTAAAACATTGGAAGAAGCCTTGAGTGAAGCCGCTAAAGCCAAAAATGTAACTGTGGATGAGCTTCATTATACCGTAACGGAGGAAAAAGCTGGTTTTTTAGGATTGGGTAAACAAGTTGAAGTGGAAGTGTATACTGAAAAAGATGTGGAACAATTTATCCATGACTATATTCAATCGTATTTCGATAATGCACAATTGGATGGAGAAGTAACCATTTCAAATGATGATGGCTTCTATCATATCAACGTTAATACGTCAAATAATGCGATCTTGATTGGTAAAGCGGGTCGTTCTTTACAAGCTTTTAATCGTTTGGTCAAAATGGCTGCCAGTGCTGAATTTAAAAAGAAAGTTGGCTTATTGATCGATGTGAATGGGTATAAACAAGAACGCTATGAAAAGCTATGTCGCATGGCTGTGCGTGTTGCCAAAGATGTTCGTCGTACAAAAATTGATGCTTCACTAGATCCAATGAGTGCGGATGAAAGAAAAGCAGTTCATAATGCTTTGGCGAATATGAAAGATATTTCAACGCATTCCGAAGGAGAAGGCGATCAACGCCATATCAATATTTTATTTACACCAGGAAAAGAAACCGAATAAATAACGAGTATGTACTCGTTATTTTTCTTTAGGAGTCAATATGAAAATTATTATTGGATTGGGAAATCCCGGAAAAAAATATGAAAATACTCGTCACAATGCGGGTTTTATGGTCATGGATGCTTTAGCGGATTTATGTGATCTTTCTTTTGATCAAGAGAAGTTCTCATCTTCTTTTGCCAAAGGCAAAGTTCATGGGGAAGATGTGATCTTGATGAAACCCACGACTTATATGAATAATAGTGGCCTTGCTCTTCGTCAAGTATTAGATTTCTATAAAGAAAGCAGTGAAGACGTATTGATCATTTATGATGATATTGATTTACCCGTAGGTAAGATTCGTTTGCGTCAAAAAGGAAGTGCGGGTGGTCATAATGGCATAAAATCCATCATTCAGGCGATGGGTACAAGCACCTTTGATCGGATTCGTGTAGGTACATCGCGCGATCCACAAATTCCCATCATTCAATGGGTCTTGACCAATTTCAAACAAGAAGAAAAAGAAGATCTGAATCAGTCTATCGATGCAGCGGCTCATGCTGCTTATCATGCGATCGCGCATCCATTTAGTCAGACCATGAATCAATACAATCAGAAATAGGTGATATTTTTGAATACAAAAATAAAAGAACAATTAGCGAATAATGTGGTTGTTGAAGAAATCCTAAAGGAAGGCAATCATGTGGGAAATTTATATCCCATGGAAGAAGCTTTGGTGGAAGTTTCTGCTTTTCTACAAGATCATAAAACCCGCATTATCGTAAAAAAGAATCGTTTTGAAGCGCAGCAACTCTTTTCTCGGATCGATCCACTCACAAAAGATGTGCTGCTTTTTGTGATGGAAGAAAGCCTACGTGTATCGGCCATTGCTTCTTCCCCCGAAGATACGCAAGCATTTGTATCATCTTTGACAACGTTGGTATTCGATCCAAAACCGCGATTGATCATATGCAATGTAGCGGCTTTTCTACGTTTTTTACCCGATGTGCAACGATTTCGCTCCAGCTGTCAGAACATAAAACCCGATATGGAATTCGACATGGATCAATTAAAAGAAACATTGATCAAAGCTGGATATAGTCGTGTCAACTATGTCGATCGTCCATGTACCTTTGCCTATCGTGGAGGAATCATTGATATTTTTCCATTACCCTATGAATATCCTGTACGAATTGAATTTTTTGATAACGTGGTAGAATCTATTCGTTTTTTTGACCAATCCAGTCAACGAACGATCAAGACCATCGATCAAGTTGAAATCACACCAGCCAGTTATTTGTTGTTTAGTGATGCTCAAATTTTAGAAATCAAAGAAAAAGTTAAACAGAAATTGAATGTGGAAAAGAAACGATTGAGTGATGAAGATCGGGAAGAATTAGAAAATCATATTGAAGAAGACATGTATGCGTTGGAATCGTATGATACCGATGATCATTTGTATTGGTATTACAGCTATGTACAAACGGCTTCTATGCTTGATTATGTTTCGGGTACCGTCATTGTTTCTTCCATTGAAGAAGTGGAAAGAGCCATCAAAGATATCCAAACCGATACCATTGCTTTTATGCAAGAAATGGTACAAGAAAATCGTTGTTTGCCTCAATATCAAATGTTTCATACTTGGAAAGATGATCGGTATGTTCATTTTCATGAATTTTTAGATTATAAAGAACCGATGACATCCAATATCTTTCCCATTGAAAAAGCCAGTCAACCACTTCCTGTCATTCTTGAAAATATATCGGCTTCGCATATTTATTTTGCACTTGAAAAAGAAAATATCATCAAAGTACGATCCGCATTGGCCAGTTCTTCTTTGTCTTATGAATTTGTGGATCCTGAATTTTATGAAGGATTTCAATATCAAGATCTTGTGGTTTATACCGAAAAAGAATTATTCATCCAGCCGATACAACATCGACGATATAAAAAGACGTTTAAAGATGGACAGATCCTTGATTCGGTCATGGAACTACAAAAAGGGGACTATGTGGTCCATGAACAATATGGCATTGGTCAATATTTGGGGATTGAAACCAAGAATGTTCGTGGCCAGAATATTGATTATTTACATATCGTCTATGCAGGCAATGATGATTTATATGTACCTTTGTCACAATTTCAATTGGTACGAAAATATGTATCCAAAGAAGGTGTGGGCATTCACTTGAGTAAATTGGGTAGTGACAAATGGAATAAGACCAAAGAAAAAGTCAATGAACGTGTCCAAGCCATTGCCAAACAATTGGTCACATTATATGCTGCTCGTAATGAAAACATTGGCTTTGCTTTTTCAGCGGATGATGCTCTACAAAAAGAGTTTGAAGATCATTTTCCGTATGAGGCGACACCCGATCAGCTACAAGCGACGGCTGAAATTAAAGCCGAAATGGAAAAATCAAGACCCATGGATCATTTACTATGTGGCGATGTGGGATTTGGTAAGACGGAAGTAGCGATGCGATGTGCATTTAAAGCGATTTGTGATGGGAAACAAGTTGCCTTTTTATGTCCAACGACCATTCTTTCGATGCAACATTACCAAACGGTTTCCGAACGATTTGCGTATACAGGCGCAAATGTGGCCTTGGTCAATCGCTTTGTTTCGGATAAAGAAGTGAATCAAATTAAAAAGGATCTAGAAGCTGGAACCATTGATATCGTGATTGGTACGCATCGTTTATTGAATAAAACATTTCAATATAAAGATCTTGGTTTGTTGATCATTGATGAAGAACAGCGATTTGGTGTGGTACATAAAGAAAAAATCAAAGAAATGAAACAAAGCATCGATGTTTTATCCTTAAGTGCAACACCCATTCCTCGAACTTTACAAATGTCATTGATTGGTGTGCGGACCATATCACAATTGAATACACCACCAGCGCAAAGACACCCTATCCAAACCTATGTGATTGAAAAAAGAGGAAGCATCATCAAAGAAATCATTCAACGCGAATTGGCTCGAAATGGACAAGTTTTCTATCTCTACAACAATATTTCCAATATCTATGGTGTGGCTGAAAACTTGCGAATCTTATTTCCTGATCATCATATTGCGGTGGCTCATGGCCGGATGAGTCGTGAAGAAATTGAACAAACCATGCTTGAATTTGAACAACGAAAATATGATATTTTAGTGTGTACGACGATCATTGAAACCGGATTGGATATTGCGAATGCGAATACCATGATCATTGAAGAGGCTGATCATTTTGGCTTGTCACAACTTTATCAAATTCGTGGTCGTGTGGGACGTCGTGATCAAATAGCCTATTGTTACTTAATGGTACAACCGCATAAAAAATTGACGGAAGAAGCCACGAAACGATTAAAATCAATCAAAGAATTTACACAATTGGGTTCGGGCTATAAGATTGCGATGCGCGATTTGACCATTCGCGGGGCCGGTGATTTATTAGGCCCTCAACAAGCAGGTTTTATTGATCAAGTGGGTTTGGATCTCTATTTGGATATGTTGTCCAATGCCATTAAAGAACAAAAAGGTGAAATGGTTGAAAAAAAGCCAGAAAAGATTGCGAATATTCAAATGAATGGATATATTCCTAAACAGTTTACCGATAATGATGGAGATAAATTATCTTTGTATCAGGAAATTAAAAAAGTAAAAACGTTAGCGGATCTAGAAGCCTTTGAAAAGAAGGTCAATGATCTTTATGGTCGTATTCCTAAATCGGTACAAAAATTATTTGAACGACGAAAAATTGATATGTTTGTGAATGAGCCAGGTGTGGATACATTGGTGGAAAAAGATCGATTTATGCTTCTGACCATGACAAAAGATTGGTCAGATCATTGTAATGGTGTAAAATTGTTTGAAGCGATGACTACGTTAAATCGCAAAGTTCAATTGCACTATCAAAATGGTAAGATTGAGATACAAATTCCAAAATTGAGGAATCCATATGAATTGCTTATGAAAATCATACAAGAACTACAAACAAATGGAGAAATATATGAGGCTTGATAAATATTTAAAAACCGCAAGAATCTTGAAGCGTCGTGAAGCAGCCAAGGAATTGGCGCTTCAAGGACGAATCCAAGTCAATGGTCGAGTCGCGAAACCATCGACAGAAATTCAGATTGGTGATGTGATTCGCATTGAATTTGGATATCGGATCTTAGAAATAAAGATCACAGATATCCAGAAACAAGTTTCGAAAAAGAATGCTGCTTTATTATTTGAAATCATAAAGGAAGAGAATCGTGATTGAAGTGGTATGTGGGGCATTGATCCAACAGGGACAGGTATTGATTGCTCGTCGTAATTATGGATCTGCCAAAGGAATGTATGAATTTCCTGGTGGGAAAGTTGAAAAAGGCGAGGCCAAAACAGCAGCATTGATTCGCGAAATGAAGGAAGAATTGGATATTGATATTCAAAAGGTTCAATATTTGGCCGAAAGTGAAGATCAACAAGACTATCCATTTCATTTGACTTGTTTTCTTTGTTTTTCCGATCAAGTTCCCAAAATGATCGTGCATGATGATTTTATTTGGACAACGCCAGATCATATTTATGATCGTCCATTTTTTAAGAGTGATGTTGGTTTGGTTGAGGCATTAAAGAAGGTGTGGCCATATGTATCCCAAAACGAGTGAAACGAAAGTATTGCGTGATCCGATTCATGGCTATATTCATATTGAATATCAAGTCATATGGGATTGTTTAAATAGTCGCGAATTTCAGCGTTTACATCGTATTCATCAATTGGGTGGTGTTTTTCAAGTGTATCATACGGCGGAGCATTCGCGTTTTGGTCATAGTCTAGGGGTATATGAAATTGTGCGACGTATGGTCAATGAAGTCGAGGATATCAGTCAATCTTTATCCGAATATGAAAAGATCCAGGTGATGTGTGCGGGTTTGCTTCATGATTTAGGACATGGACCGTATTCTCATTTTTTTGAATCTTTACAAACGCAAACCCATGAACAGCGAACGTGTCAATTGATATTGGATCCGCAAACGGAAGTGCATCAAGCATTGTGTCGCTGTGATCATTTATTACCACAATATGTTGTCGATATATTGATGCATAAACATACAAAGTCAATGATGAATCAAATGATTTCATCGCAATTGGATGCCGATCGAATGGATTATTTATTGCGTGATGCCTATGAAACCGGTACAAGCTATGGAACATTTGATCTGGAACGTATCTTACGTACCATGCGCGTAAAAAATGGTGTGTTGTGTATGAAAGAAAGTGGCATGCATAGTGTCGAGGATTATATCATGGCTCGTTATCACATGTATTGGCAAGTCTATTTACATCCAGATGCGAAAAGCTATGAGATCTTGATTCAATTGTTTTTCTCCTATTATTGTCAATCGGATATTCATATTCCAGTATTTGAATGTTTGCGTCATGAATTGACCAATGAAGAATTCATTGAAATGGATGAATGTCGGATGATTTATGGCTTTCAAGAAGCCACTCATTGTGAAGACAAGGTATTAAGACAATATGCACGAGCGATTTTGGATCGTCATTTATTCGAATGGCAAGATGATCCCACGGAAGCGGAAGAAGGAGCCATCCAGAAAAAAATCAAAGAGGCTGGGTATGATCCGGCATTGTGGTTTGTAGAAGAAAAGAAAAAAAGAAGTGCGTATTTGCCTTATACGGAAACGGATTCGATCATTTGGATCTGGACCAAACATTATGAATTAAAGCCTTTATCGACTTGTTCAGAAATTGTAAAGGCATTACTTCGTATGGAAAATACATTGGAAAAACGTATATATTATGTTAAATTGTAGTATGCATTGACTATGAAAGTACAATTAGTAGAACATTCAGAAGGTATCGTCCATTATGAAGGAACGGCCATAGTTGTTCCTATGAAAAATGGCTTTGAAATTCGCTTTGGGAATGATGCCCATACCTATAGTTGGAAAATTTATGAAAAGGGATTGATCATTCGTTCCATTTCGGAAATGGAAGTGGTTTTAACTTTTCGTCCCAATCGAAAAACGAAGGGTCATATTTCATCGGAATATGGCACGATGGATCTGGATCTTGAAACTGTGTTTTATAAACAAACCGAGGATCAAATTGAAGTGAAATATAATTTGATCCAAAATGAACAAAAACAAACATTTCATTTTACATTAACCATGAAGGAGGAAACGGGCGATGTCCATTGAAACAGAATTGAAACAAATGCTTCAAACTGCTGTTCAATCTGCTTTTGCGATTGAATTGCCATTGGAAAAAATTATTATTGAAACACCAAAGACGAAAGATCATGGTGATTATGCGAGCAATGTAGCCATGCAACTTACTCGTCAACTACATACCAATCCAAGAGAGATTGCCAAAAACATTGTGGATGCGAGTGATCTTTCTAAAGCGAATGTATCGCAAATTGAAATTGCTGGTCCGGGCTTCTTAAACTTTACGCTATCGAAAGATCGCTTTTCACAAGTTATTACGGATATTTTGGAACAAAAAGAAAAGTATGGACAACAACCTGCCAACGGTATCAAAGTGGATCTGGAATATGTCAGTGCCAATCCCACAGGATCTTTACATTTAGGCCATGCGCGTGGTGCTGCTTGGGGAGATAGTTGTGCCCGCATCATGAAAAAAGCCGGATATGATGTAACACGTGAATATTATGTCAATGATGCAGGAAATCAAATTCATAATTTGGCTTTGTCTTTGAATGCAAGATATCGTCAAGCCCATGGCATTGAGACAGAAATTGGCAAAGATGGCTATATGGGTGAAGATGTGAAAAAGGAAGGATATCGTTTAGCAAAGGAATATCCCAATACCTATTTAGAGCCTACAAAAGAAAATTTAGACTTTTTTAGACAAAAAGGAATTGCCTTTGAATTGGATAAGATCAAACGAGATCTCGATGAATATCGGGTTCATTTTGATGTGTGGACTTCCGAACAAAAATTAAGAGATTCCGGTGCAGTTGAAAAAGCAGTTGACATTATAAGAGATAAAGGGTATACCTATGAGGCAGAAGGAGCGTTATGGTTCAAGACTACGGCTTTTGGCGATGATAAAGATCGTGTTTTACGTAAAAAAGACGGGTCATTGACTTATCTCGTTCCGGATATCGCTTGTCATAACCAAAAATTTGAGCGTGGTTACGATGAAATCGTTGATTTCTTTGGAGCGGATCATCATGGATACATTCCTCGTTTAAAGGCTTCCATGGAAGCTTTGGGACATGATTCCAGTCATTTGCATGTTGATATCATTCAAATGGTTCGATTGGTATCCAATGGTGAAGAGATGAAAATGTCAAAGCGTTTGGGGAATGCGACAACGATCCATGAGTTGGTACAAAGTGTGGGTGTGGATGCTGCTCGTTATTTCTTTGTTGCTCGTGCTTTGGATTCTCATTTGGATTTTGATGTGGATCTAGCTACGAAAAAATCAAATGAAAATCCAGTATATTATGCGCAATATGCCCATGCGCGGATGTGTTCCATCCAAAAACAAGCTCAGGATATTGCTTTGGCCGATCACTTTGAATTATTAACAGATGAAAAAGAGATTGAGTTGATGAAGACTTTACAAGAATTCAATCATGTGATCGTCGAAAGTGCAAAAACACGACAAGTCCATAAGATGTGTCATTACATTCATGATTTAGCAAGTCATTTCCATAGTTTCTATAATGCTTGCAAAGTCATCGATCATGATCATTTGGATTTATCGAGCCAACGTTTGGCTTTGGTTAAAGCGACCCAGACGGTTTTAGCCAATGCATTGGATTGTATTGGGGTCACAGCCGTTGAATCCATGTAACAAGGAGAAGTATTATGAGTAAATCTATGATTGATGTTGCCAGAGATACGTTGATCAAAAACAATCATCGTATGCCTTTTCTGGATTTGTGGAACAATGTTTCCCAAGAAATGAATTTCACACCATCACAAGCGGAAGACAATATTGCTCAATTTTATTCCGACTTGTCCTTAGATAGTCATTTTGTCAACTTGGAAGGAAATAGCTGGGATTTGAAAACACGTCATACCTTCTCAGAAAGTGTGACGGATACGGATTCCATTGCCGTTGATGATGAAGATGACGACGATGAAGAGGATGAAAATCAAGAAACTCAGTCAGAAGACGACGAATAACGAAAGAATCTGCCAGAGTGTAGATTCTTTTTATTTTATGATAAACTATTATCGTTAAAGGAGCGTATTTATGTTTAAAAGCATTTCATATGTGGTGAAAGAAAACTTTACGAATTTATATCGCATTTATAGTATCGCTAAATATGAGTTGTTAGCGGATATGCGCGATTCTAAATTTGGTATATTTTGGAATTTTGCTTCACCCGCCATTCAAGTTTTCACCTATTGGCTTGTCTTTGGTGTCGCTTGGGGACGTAGTGCTCAAACATATCGTGGAATCACCGTTCCCTATCTTCCTTGGTTGGTTGTTGGTTTTGCGGTTTGGTGGTATATTCGACCATGTATTACGGAAGGTTGTTCAGCCGTTTTTGCCAAGACAAATGTCATCACCAAAATGAAATTTCCGGTTTCCGTTTTACCTGCAACGGTTTGTTTAAAAGAATTATTTAACCATTTCGTGATGTTGATCATCACCTTTGTCACACTATTACTCAGTGGATATACACCTACCTGGAATTGGTTGTGGATCATCTATTATATGTTTTGTGCTTTTATGTTGGGAGAAGCCATCTCGCTGGTTTTATCAGTATTGACCATGTTATGGCGTGATGTGAAAAAATTTATTACTTCGATCATGCGTATGTTGATGTATTTTTCACCTATTCTTTGGGATTGTCATTTTAAAAGTCACGTCCCTTTCCATTCCATTTTAAATAAGCTTGTAAAAGCCAATCCGGTCTACTATGTGATCCAAGGCTATCGGGATGCGATATTTTATGGCCGCAGTGTACTGAATCATCCCGCTATCACCCTCTATTTTTGGTGCTTGGTTTTTTTGATTTTTGCGATTGGATGTCTATTGATGTATAAATTTAAGAAAAAATTCATTGATATGATCTAGGAGGATGGGATGGCAAATACGGAATATGCAGTTGAAGTTGAAAATATCTCAAAGATTTATACACTTCGGAATAAAAATAATCAATATAAAACAGATAAAAAAGAATTTTATGCCTTGAAAGATGTATCCTTTCGTATCAAACAAGGCGATGTCGTCGGTATTTTAGGAACAAATGGATCGGGAAAATCCACTTTATCGCTTTTATTATCAGGTATTTCTGAAATAAATAGCGGCACCATGAAGATCAATGGCGAACAAGCTTTGATTGCCATCAATACAGGGTTAAATCCCCAATTGACTGGTCTAGAAAATATCAATGTCAAAGGAGCATTGATGGGATTGCGAAAAAAACGCATTCAGGAAATAACCGATGATGTCATTGATTTTGCGGAATTGGGAGATTTTCTCTATCAACCAGTAAAAAAATATTCTTCTGGTATGAAATCACGTTTGGGATTTTCCATTTCTTTAGCTTTAAATCCAGATATCTTCATTGTTGATGAAGCATTAAGTGTTGGTGATAAAGGTTTCGCAAAAAAATGTATGGATCGTATGATGAAATTGCGTGATGAAGAAGGAAAAACTATCTTCTTTATTTCTCATTCTTTAAGTCAGGTTCGTGATTTCTGCAAAACGGGTATGTGGATCGAAGGTGGCAAACTGATAGAAATTGATGATATAGATAAAGTATGTGATGATTATTCCGAATATGTCGATTTTATGAATGCCATGACAAAGAAACAAAAAAAGAAATTTATGGATGAAAAGTTTGAAAAGCGATTGGTGGAGGCGCCACCAAAGAAATTTTCGCTATTTCATAGAAAGAAAAGGTGACGAAGATGAAAACAGTAATAACATATGGAACTTTTGATTTATTTCACATTGGTCATTTAAATCTTTTGCGTCGAGCAAAAGAATTAGGTGATTATTTGATTGTTGCCGTCAGCACCGATCGTTTTAATTGGGAAGAAAAACATAAAAAATGTGAAATTTCAGATACAGATCGGATGGCCATCGTGGAATCCATCAAATATGTGGATAAAGTTATTCCAGAAGATAGTTGGGATCAAAAAATCAAAGATGTACAAAAATATGATGTGGATGTTTTCGTTATGGGAGACGACTGGAAGGGAAAATTTGATTTCTTAAAAGACTATTGTGAGGTCGTATATCTACCAAGAACCGAAGGAATTAGTTCAACGCAATTAAAAGAGGACATGAAAAATAAGTAGTATGAAAAAAATTAGTATCATTATTCCTTTTTCCCATTATATCCACTATTTAGAAGAGTGTTTAGATAGTTTAAAAGCGAGTGCGTTTCAAGATTTTGAAACGCTTTTAGTGGTGGATAAAGATCATGATGATATCGATCCCATCATCAAAAAGTATCCTTTTGTCCGCTTGATCCAAACGGATGTACATGGTGTGGCTGCATGTCGCAATGTCGGCTTGGACCACGCTCAAGGTGAATATGTCTATTTTTTGGATGCCGATGATTATGTTTTAGAAGATACATTATCTTTGTTGGCACAGGCCGCCCAAGGACAAGATATTGTGTATGGTTCCGTTGCACATACATGGAACAATAAAGCCAATTACTTAGAGAAATTAGAAAATAAAGAAATCGATCCCGAAGATGAAGCCGAAAAGGAACAAAAACGTCTTGAAAAGATAGATTCCTATAAAGCGAAGAATCCGAATGTGGATCCCGTTCAATTGCGTGCGGTCTATTATTTATTGCGTATAAAACACGGTATTCGCAATGTGACCGTTTTAGGTGTTTTATATAAAACGGTTTTCTTGCGCATGTATTCTTTTAAATTTCATGAAGAATTTCGTTACTACAGTGATATGACCTTCCTATGTCCAATCTTGGAACATATCCAAAGTGAAGCTTATGTAGAACAGGCTACCTATGTCAAAAGAAAACATAACGATCCCATCAATTATCCGGCTTTAAGCCAAGAAGAAAGTGATGATCGTTTTTATGAACGGATTCGCGCTATTGAATTTACGCGAAATGCGATCACAAGTGATGGCATTGTTCGTTATTATTTAGATTTTAAAGTGGTTCATTTCTTTACTCGACGCATGGCAAAAAGTATTCGACGATCGCAAGATGACCGTTGGCGCAATGAATATTTCCAAGCCATGATCCCATGTATTGAAAATTGTCGTCCAGAAGTATTGGATGAATTGAATCATTCCAATCGAAAACTCGTTCAAGCTTTATTGAATAATGATTTGAATGGAGTACAAAAAGAAGTGCGTTGGGTATTGGGTAAAAAGAAATTAAAACATGTTTTCAAAAATAAGAATACGGCTTATAAATTAGCGTATTTTCATCGTTATTTAAAAAAACCAATCCAAGAGAATGTGATCTTATTTGAAACATTTATGGCGAAAAATTATAGTGATTCGCCGAAATATATTTATGAATATATTGCTCAACATTATCCCGAATATGAATGTGTTTGGGCTATCAATGATGGCGCAAAGATTCCTTATGGTGCTAAGCGAGTCAAACGCTTTAGTTTTGAATATGCATATTACTTAGCAGTATCCAAATATTTGGTGTTTAATGTACGACCACCACTTTGGTATCGAAAACGCGAAGGACAAGTCTTCTTGGAAACTTGGCATGGAACGCCATTAAAACGATTGGTCTTTGATCAACAAGAAGTCACCAGTGCTTCGCCAAAGTATAAGCAACAATTCTATAAACAAAGACAAGATTGGGATTTTTTAGTAAGTGCCAATCCATTTAGTACTAAGACATTCCGTAGTTGTTTTATGTATGAAGGCAAAATGTTGGAATATGGATATCCGCGAAACGATATTTTATATTGGCCAAATAAAGAGCAGATTGCCCAAAAATTACGTCAGAAATTAGGCATTCCAGCGGATAAAAAAACCATTTTGTATGCACCAACATGGCGTGATGATCAACATTATGGTTCCGGGCAATATAAATTTGAACTCGCATTGGATCTGCATTTGATGCAAGAACGATTATCGGATGAATACGTTGTCTTGTTGCGTACCCATCATTACATTTCAGATAAGATCGATGTGACAGGCATGGACGGATTTGTTTATAATTTATCGGATTACGATGATATTTCCGAAATTTATTTGATCAGTGACATTTGTATTACCGACTATTCGAGTGTTTTCTTTGATTATGCCAATTTGAAACGACCTATTTTATTTTATACCTATGATTTAGATAAATATAAAAATCAATTGCGTGGTTTCTATATTGATATGAACACAGAAGTACCAGGACCTTTGTTGTATACAAGTGAAGAAGTGGTGGATGCGATCGAACGTATTGATAAAATTTCGGCAGAATATAAAGAACGATATGAAACGTTCTATAGTCGTTTCTGTTGCTACGATGATGGTCATGCATCAGAACATGTGGCGAAAGCATTATTAGGTAAGGAGTAGGTGATGATATGGCATGGAAACAAAATATGATCCGACATGCCAAACGATTGGTTATTCGTTGTTTTAAAGTCGTCTACAAAGGGATGCAAAAGACGGTGTCTGTGGATGAGCACACCGTCATTTTCATTGCCTTTCATGGACGTGGCTATACGGATAATCCAAAATATATTCATCAAGAAATGTGTAAACAAGCCCGTTTTGATGGATATACGTTTGTATGGGCATTGAAGAAACCAAACGTGGAAATTGAACATGCCAAGACTATTCGGTACAATTCTTTACATTATTTTTATTATATGTGTAAAGCCAAATACTGGATCGTGAATTGTAAATTACCGAAACATATTCAAAAGAAACCAGAACAAGTCTATCTACAAACATGGCATGGGACTCCTTTAAAACGGTTAGCTCATGATATTGTGGAAATTGAAAATCAGACCTTTTATCGCAGTGGTATGAATCGGAAACAAATGACAGATACGTATGATGATGATGTGGCAAAGTACAATTATATGATTGTGCCCAATGCATTTAGTTATAAAGTCTTTCAAACCGCTTTTCGTATCAATCCCGAACGATTGATCAAAACCGGCTATCCACGAAATGATTTTTTGACCAATATCACACCAAAACAGATTCAAAAGATCAAACAACGGTTTCATATTCCTACCGATAAAAAGGTATTGTTGTATGCGCCTACATGGCGTGATAACTCCTATAATACAAGGGGATATACCTTTGCATTAAAAGCTGATTTTCATCGTTGGAAAGAAGTATTGGGCGATGAATATGTAGTTCTTTTTAAACCGCATTATTTGATCATCAATACATTTAAAAATGATGCTTCTTTGGAAGGATTCATTTATAACGTGGATGCGAATGCCGATATCAATGACCTCTATGTGATTAGTGATATATTAGTAACCGATTATTCGAGTGTTTTCTTTGATTATGCCAATTTAAATCGTCCCATGTATTTCTATATGTTTGATCTCGAAGAATATGCCGATGAATTACGCGGTTTCTATTTTGATATTTATGAAGTCATGCCTGGAGATATCATTCAAGACGAAGAACAGTTATTGGCAGATATTAAAAAAGGACAATATGATTTCAAACGTTTAGAAGCATTTAATCAACGCTTTAATAATTGGCAAGATGGTCACGCCTCACAAAGAGTGATCGATATCGTTTTTGGAAAGGAATAGTCTATGGGTCTGCAAAAGCGAATTCTGAATTTGGCTCTTCAAATCGTGAATGGATTGACGTTTTGGATACATCCACGATCCAATCGAATCACTTTCATTTCCTTGACACAAGACCATTTAACAAGTGATTTTTTATTGTTGGATGAAGCATTAAAGAAAGAACAAAAATACGATATTCATTATAATTTGATTCAATTTGACCAAAGTTTAAAAAGTAAAGCATCTTACTTTTTTAATTGTTTGAAACAATTGGTCGAATGCAAAAAAAGTGCATTGATCTTATTAAATGATAATAACTACGTGATTTCTACGCATAAACCAAAAACATGTCAAGTTTTGCAGATATGGCATGCTTGTGGTGCTATAAAAAAATTTGGGAATGAAATTCCAAGAGAATATCCTATTCAAAATTATGATGCCGTTATTTGTAATGCACCCTATTGGCAAGAAGTCTATGCCAAAAGTTTTGGTGTATGCCCCGAACAAGTCTATGTGACAGGGATGCCACGTTGTGATACATTGCTTCAAACCAAAGCGGACCCTTTCTTTTCCAAACATCCAGAATGCAAAGGAAAAAAAAATATTTTGTATGCACCGACATTTCGAGGCAATATCATTCATGGCTTTCAAGTCGTTTCTTTTGATATCAAAAAAGTACAAGAAATGTTTCCAGATTGTTGCATCGTCTATAAGTTTCATCCTTTGTTAGGGAATATTCATGTGGATGATACGACCGCTATCAATGCGAATGAGGAAGATTTATATACATTGATGCAAGCATCGGATTGTTTGATCAGTGATTATTCTTCAGTGATCTTAGATTATTCTTTGTTGCATAAGCCTATTATTGGTTATATTTCGGATATTGAATCTTATGAAGATACAATTGGTCTAAATATTACTTTGGAACAATATCCCGGACCTGTTTGTCGTAATGAATCCGAATTGGTCGATGCATTAAAGCACTTGGATTCTTATGATTATCAAAAGGAACAATCCTTTCAACAAATGTGTATGACCTATACCGATGGCAACAATACCAATCGATGTATCGAGTTGATTGATACAATCATGAAAAGACATCCTATTTCAAAATAGGATGTCTTTTTTCACTTGCCTTTAGTTTTGTCATCTTTTCATCCAATCGAGCACAAATTTCAGCGGCATCATACAAATCGGTAGCCATTTCTTCCAATCGTTCGGGGGAAAGATCTTTTTTATAACGTAGTTTGTGTTCCAACGTTGCCCAAAGATCCATCGCAATGGTACGAAATTGAACTTCTACTTTGATCCAACGTTTTTCATTTGCCAAAAAAATAGGGGTTTCAATGATCAAATGAAGGCTTCGATAGCCGTTCGGTTTGGGATGCGCAATATAGTCTTTCCTTTCAATTAAATGCACATCATCTTGTTGAAGCAGCAATTCAGCCAACATATAGATATCATCCACAAAAGATCCAATGACACGAATGCCCGCAATATCAAATAAATTTTCTTGCATTGATTCAAGGGTAAGAGGTAAACCACGATTTTTAAGCTTTTTTACGATACTGGTTTGCGATTTGATACGAGTTTCGATATTTTCAATGGGATTTCGATCATAATACATGGAAAATTGTTCATCCAAGACGCGAAATTTAGTTTCTACTTCTCGTAGTGCACAACGATAATAGGTCATCGTTTGACGATAAGGTAATGATTTTTCTTCATAATCGTCGTCTAAACAAGATTTGAGTAATTCTTCTAATTCTTCATTCATACTCTTATTCTAACATACATCGAATACAAACAATATTGACAAAAATAATGTCAATTAAAGGATAATAATAATTATGATATAATGCTTACGATGAATCGAGTAGAATTTCAATCCGCCTGTCAACGACAAGGCGTTGATGTCACAAACAAACAATTGGATCAATTGGAGCAATATCTTCATTTACTACAAGAGTGGAATCAAAAAATGAATTTGACCGCGATTGATGAAGAAGATCAAATCTGGGAAAAACACTTTTATGATTGTGTGATTCCTTTTGCGAATGAAATGGGGGAAACACTTTGTGATGTGGGTTCAGGTGCTGGCTTTCCTGGTATCCCGGTC
This sequence comes from Absicoccus intestinalis, assembly GCF_033971885.1. NCBI lineage: Bacteria > Bacillati > Bacillota > Erysipelotrichia > Erysipelotrichales > Erysipelotrichaceae > Absicoccus > Absicoccus intestinalis. The sequence goes on from NZ_JALBUS010000016.1 coordinate 44,204, forward strand.
GCTATCGTTTATCCCCAATTTCATGTCACATTGGTTGAGCCACTTTTAAAGCGGTGTCGCTTTTTAGAAACGGTGAAACAAGAATTGGGATTGGATATTCAAATTTGTAACGAAAGAGCCGAAGATTTCGCAAAGAAAAATCGGGCTCAATTTGATATTGTCACTTCCCGTGCTGTGGCTCGATTAACGATTTTATTGGAATTATGCATTCCTTTATTACGGGTGACAGGATCTTTTGTTGCTTTAAAAGGGAAGAATGCCGAAAACGAAGTAAACAATGCGAAAGTGGCCATGGAAACGCTGAATGTGATCTTAAAAGATGAAAAAATTGTCCATGTTGCTGATGCTGATCATGTGAATTTATATTTTGAAAAAATGAAACCAACCTCAAAAAAATATCCAAGAGTGTATGGTCAAATTAAAAAGAAGCCTTTGGGAGAATAAGTATGGGAAAAGTTATTGCGATTGCCAATCAAAAGGGTGGTGTTGGCAAGACCACAACAGCGATCAATCTATCGAGTGGTTTGTCCTATCGTGACAAACATGTTTTATTAGTGGATCTGGATCCACAAGCCAATGCTACACATGGTTTGTTACGACCCGATGATGTATACGATAAAGATATTTATCAAGTATTGATGTCAGAGATTCCCATTGAAGATGCCATCATTCATAAAACAAAACCGCATTTGGATATATTACCTTCACATATTAGTTTAGCTGGGGCTGAATTGGTGATGGATAAAATTGAAAAGGGAAAAGAAGCTTTATTAAAAAAACAATTGGATGCCATTCGTGATCAATATGATTATATCATTATTGATTGTCCGCCAAGTTTAGGCTTGTTGACAACCAATGCATTGACTGTAGCGGATAGTGTATTGATTCCTGTACAATGTGAATATTATGCATTGGAAGGTGTTACACAATTGTTTTTGACCATTCGTTTGGTTCAAAAAACTTATAATCCGAAATTACGAATTGAAGGTATTTTATTGACGATGTTTGATGTTCGTACACGATTGAGCGTAGAAGTTAGTCAAGAAGTTCGTAAAAATTTTATGAAGCAAGTTTATCAGATTGCGATTCCTCGAAATGTGAAATTATCAGAAGCACCGAGTCGAAGTTTGAGTATTTTTGAATATGATGATAGTAGTGCAGGTGCCAAAGCATATAGACAATTAACGGAAGAATTGATTGAACAAAACGAAAGCAGGTGAACACATTGAGTAAAGAAAGCAGTCGTCTAGGTCGTGGTTTGGATTCTTTGTTTGGGCAAGAAAATGTCACAAAGATCTTGGATGATATTGAAAACAATAACGAAGGACAAGAACAATTGATGATATCGGTTGATGAGATTCGTCCCAATCCGTATCAACCTCGTAAAGTTTTTGATAAAGAGGCACTACAAGAATTGAGTGAATCCATTCAACAACATGGCGTGTTTACACCCATTCTTGTCAAAAAGAGCATTTCTGGCTATGAATTAGTCACGGGTGAGCGTCGTTTGCGTGCTTCAAAGATGGCTGGTTTAGAAACGATTCCAGCCATTTTGGTTGATTTTGATGATCAACAAATGATGGAAATCGCATTGCTTGAAAATGTTCAACGTGAAGATCTGAACATCATTGAAGAAGCAAAAGCCTATGATCAATTGATCAAACGATTGAATTATACCCAAGAACAATTGGCGCATCGTATCGGAAAATCACGTGAACATATCACCAATACATTGCGTTTATTAAAACTACCAGAAGATGTACAAAATTATGTGGTGGCCAAACAATTAAGCATGGGGCATGTGCGTGCTTTATTGGGATTAAAAGATGAAGATACGATGCGTAAAGTTGCACGTCAAGCCATTGCCCAAGGAATGAGTGTTCGCAAGGTGGAACAGTTGGTAAAATCTATCAATGGAAAGAAAGTAGAAAAGCCAAAAGAGCCAAGTCTTTTTGTGAAAGAAGCTAAAAAACAATTGGAGGAATATTTTCAGACATCGGTATCCATCAGTTCGCATAGTGTATCGATTCATTATGAAGATGAAGATGATCTAAATCGTTTATTAGATAAATTGGGATTGATCGAAAAGTAATACGGATAGCACAATATCCGTATTTTTTTGCGTAGCGAATACCACGCGCTATGTGCGTGGTGGTAGACCTTTTAGTGTTAAAAAAGACAACCTCCTATACTACAATGAATATGGCCCGCCAGCCGTAAACAAAATAATATAGGAGGTTGTCAAA